>JAYVID010000220.1:0-4039 GCA_043770525.1 Ferruginibacter sp. | reverse complement strand
GTTTTGCTTTGTATTACATTAGATATAGTACATGGAAGGGGCAGCGGATGTATTTAGAAGATTTATTAGTAACAGATGCTATGCGTGGAAAAGGGATTGGTAAATTATTGTTTGATAAATTAATAGAGGAATGTAAATTAAAAAATTACACTGGTTTGGTGTGGCAAGTACTAGATTGGAATGAGCCAGCTATTAATTTTTATAAAAAATTTGATGGAGTAAAATTTGATGGTGAGTGGATAAATTGTAGTATAGAAATGTAGAAACATTTTTAAAGTAACTAGCCTCATAAATAATTAAGTATATTTTTCTTTGTACTTTTTTTAACAAAAGCAGCAAAAGGAATAATTAAGGAATCATATAAAAAAACTGATATGAAAATAAAATTTTACTCAAAAAACATACAAATTATTGCTTTGTTTTTTTTCGCAATCCTAATTTTTTCTGCTTGTCAGAAATCTCCATCTTTTTCGGAAGAGCCAACAATTATTCTTCCAACACCAGATCTTACAACTAAAGTAACAAGCTCAGTAAGTGGGTTTGTAACAGACGAAAACGAAGCTGTAGTTAGCAATGCATCTGTATTGGTAGGTACTACTACTACTACAACAGATAAGTATGGTTATTTTGAAGCCAATAATGTACAAATGGTAAAAAATGCCGCAGTAGTTACAGTTACAAAAACGGGTTATTTTAAAGGTATTAAAACTTATATAGCTACTGCAAATAAAGGTGCATTTTTTAGTATAAAATTAATGCCAAAAACAAATGCTGGTACAGTAAACGGAGCTGTGGGCGGTGTAGTAGCATTGCTTAATGGATTAAGTATTGGTTTTCCTGCAAATGCAGTGGTAAATGCTGCTACCAATGCTGCTTATACAGGCACTGTAAATGTAGCTGCGTTTTACATTAACCCTACAGCTGCAGATATTGATCGTATTATGCCAGGTGATTTGCGTGGTATAAATACTACAGGAAATTTACAATTACTTACATCTTATGGTATGGCTGCAGTTGAACTAACTGGTGCAGGTGGAGAATTGCTTCAGGTTGCTACAGGTAAAAAAGCAACTTTAACTAGCCCAATACCAACATCATTAGCAGCATCAGCACCAAACACTATACCACTATGGTCTTTTGACGAAGCTAAAGGATTGTGGAAAGAAGAAGGGACTGCAACTAAAACTGGTAATAATTATGTAGGGGAGGTGAGTCATTTTAGTTTTTGGAATTATGATATACCAAGTAATTTTGTGTTGTTTAATTGTACAGTGGTGAATACTACAGGGCAACCATTACAAAATATAAGAGTGAAAATATCATCGGTTAGCAATCCATCAAGTGCTGCTTATGGATATACAGATTCGAGTGGATATGTAAGTGGAGCAGTGCCTAATAATACTCAATTAACTATTGAAGTTTTTTCTAGTGCAAATTGTAATACGGTTTCTTTTTCACAAACATTTACGACTACAAATACAAACATTAATTTTGGAAATATAGCGATCAATACAGCAGTAAATGCTGCAATAATTACAGGAAATGTAACAAATTGTGCTGGAGCAGCTGTAACTAATGGGTATGTGATTTTAAGAAATGGTACAGTAAATAGTAGATACGCTTTGAGCGCAACTGGAAGTTTTTCTATAACTCAAATACTTTGTGGAGGTGCATCTGCAAATTATACTATTTATGGTGAAGATGCAGCAACTGCTCAGCAAGGCAACCCTGTAGTTTATCCAATTGCTGTAGGAAACAATGTTATTCCAACTATTCAAGCTTGTGGAACTTCAACACAGCGTTATATTTATACAACCATAAATGGCGTTGCAAATAATTATGCTGCACCAACTGATGCAGTACTATTAGACAGTTCGTCTGCAACAATTCTTGGTTTTAGAGGAAATAGAATTCCTTTTAATCAAGCTTCATTTTTAAATATAAGCCATACAAAAACTGGTATAGCAGCAGGAAGTACTCAAAACCTTACAAGCATTTATAGTAACGTAATACCTTTTAATGCTACAATACAAAGTCCTATATCTGTTAATATTACTGAATATGGTATAATAGGACAGTATTTTGCAGGTAATTTTGCGGGTGTGGTTACAGGGCCATCACCAAGCTTTACAATTTATAATGTTACTTGTAATTTTAGAATAAAAAGAGATTTTTAATAGGTATGATAATTTATAGTAATAGCTTTCTGCATTAAAACAGAAAGCTTTTTTTTTGCCTATAATTTAGCCTAGATTGTTTTACTTTTGCAATACAAAAAAATGATGTATAAGTTAAAATGATGAACGAATAACAATTGCTTATGAAGATGCCATGAAAAACAAATGATTGTTTACAATTTTTTTTAAAATAGCATTTAATAATTTCAACCAAATCTTGATACTTAAATCTAACTATAATGAATAAAATAACAATGCAAAACGGTACACTTACTGTACCCAACAATCCTACAATACCATTTATAGAAGGCGATGGCATAGGGCCAGATATTTGGGCAGCTAGTGTAAGAGTATTTGATGCTGCAATTCAAAAAGCATACAACGGCGAAAAGAAAATAGAGTGGCTAAAAGTACTTGCAGGCGAAGAGGCTTTTAATAAAACTGGTAGTTGGATGCCAGAAGAAACCATGAATGCATTTAAAGAATATTTACTAAGTATTAAAGGACCGCTTACAACACCTGTTGGTGGCGGTATTAGAAGCTTGAATGTAGCACTTAGGCAAGAGTTGGATTTGTATGTGTGCTTACGACCAGTAAAATATTTTGAAGGTACGCCAAGCCCAATGTGGCAACCAGAAAAAGTAAGCATGACAATTTTTAGAGAAAATACAGAAGATATTTATGCAGGTATAGAGTTTATGACTGGTACTCCTGAGGCTACAAAATTGTTGAATTTTTTGGTAGATGAAATGGGGGTGAAAGCTTTTCGTTTTCCAGAAACTACATCGCTTGGTATAAAGCCAGTGAGTAAAGATGGTAGTGAAAGACTAATACGCTCTGCCATACAATTTGCAATAGAGCATAAAAAGCCAAGCGTAACTTTAGTGCACAAAGGAAATATAATGAAATATACCGAAGGTGCTTTTAAAAACTGGGGTTACGAATTGGCAGAGAGAGAATTTGGTGGGCAAGTGTACACCTGGCAGCAATGGGAAAAAACAAAAAAGGAAAGTGGCGAAGCAGTTGCAAATGAAGAAATGAAAATAAGTGCTATTGGTGGTAAGGTAATTATTAAAGATGCAATAGCCGATAATTTTTTACAACAAGCCATGCTTGCACCGCAAGATTATTCGGTAATAGCTACACTAAATTTGAATGGAGATTATATTAGCGATGCACTTGCGGCACAAGTTGGCGGCATAGGTATTGCACCTGGTGCTAATATAAATTACCTTACAGGCCATGCAGTGTTTGAAGCTACACATGGTACTGCACCTAGGTTTGCAAATACTAATACCATGAATCCATCATCGGTAATACTTAGTGGTGTAATGATGCTGGAGTATATGGGTTGGAGAGATGCAGCAGATTCTATAACAAATGCTGTGGGCAAAGCGATAAGAAATAAAACAGTAACTATAGATTTTTATAACCTTATGAAAGAGGCTACATTATTGAAGACAAGTGAGTTTGCAGATGAAATTATTAAGAATTTGTAATGTTTATAGAACGCTGATTTTTACTATTTTTTAAGATCTACTTGGATTTTCAATGTTAAAAAATCATAAGTGTCTAAATAAAATCTGCGTTTCAAGTTGAAGGCTAAATAATTTATTAAGATCTAAATAGATTCTAAATCTTAATAAATCATAGGAATCATAATAATCTGTGTTCCAAGTTGAAGACAAGTGAGTTTGGGGATGAGATTATAAAGAATTTGTAGTTGAACGCTGATTTTTTATGATTTATTAAGATCTAAATAGTTTCTCTATCTTAATAAATCATAGGAATCATAATAATCTGTGTTCCAAGTTGAAGATAAGTGAGTTTGATGATGTGATAATTAAGAATTTGTAATGTGT
>JAYVID010000219.1:0-2770 GCA_043770525.1 Ferruginibacter sp. | reverse complement strand
TATTTTCTTTGTGCTGCATAAGCATTTTACCCAAATCTAAATCTGTAAGCATATCTGCATTCAACAATACAAAAGGCTCATCGCTATTTGTAAAAAAGTCTGCTACTTTTTTTAGCCCGCCTCCAGTTTCCAAAACTTCATTAGTTTCATCGCTTATGGAAATATTGCTTCCCCAACCATTATTATTTTTTATTTCATTTATAATTTGATCGGCAAAATGATGCACATTTACAATTACGTTATCAAAACCATATGCTTGCAAGTATTCAATATTTCTTTGCAGCAGAGTTTTTCCATTTATAGGATACAATGCTTTGGGATGTTTTTCTGTAAAAGGTTTTAGCCGAGTGCCAAGGCCTGCGGCTAGTATCATTGCTTTCATATGTCAATAATGTTTTACTTAGAATATTGTTTTCATTGCTTCGCAATAAAAACTGTTTTTGCCACGAAGTCTCAAAGACACAAAGGAAAATTTCGATTTTATTTATTGCTTTGCAATAAAATTAAGTTGCCACGAATAACACAAATTTCCACTAATGGTTTTTATTCGTGAAAATTTGTGTTATTCGTGGCTGTAATTCTACTCTTCAAAATTTTGCTCCACATGTTTCACTACCACTTTCACAGCATACTTATTTTTTAAATGCCTTGCCAGTGCATCAGCAGCATATACACTTCTGTGTTGTCCGCCTGTACAACCAAAGTTCACTTCCAGTATTTCAAAATTTCTTTTTATATAATCTTCTACAGAAATATCCACTGTACTAAAAACGCCTGCTAAAAATTCATCCATTCTCGTTTTCTCTGTAAGATAATCTTGCACGGGTTTATCTCTTCCTGTTTCTGTTTTATGTTGTTCTATTCTACCCGGGTTTAGTATGCCTCTACAATCAAATATAAAACCACCACCATTATTACTTACATTTTTAGGATAGCCACTTTTTAAAAATGAAAAACTTTTTATTTGTACAACAAGTGGTGTTTCTACTGTTGCTTTTGTAGGTTCAAAACGATGTATCACTTCATCTGCCACAATAAGTTCCAATACCCTTTCAAACTCGGGTACACTTATGCCCATTTTATTATTTTGCAAAAACCATTTTAAATTTCGCAATGCCAATGGAATGCTTGTAAGAAAATGTGCTTTGCGCTCAAACAAACCTCTAAAACCATATGCGCCCAACACTTGCAACAAACGAATGAGTACATAACCATTATACTGGCTCACAAACCTTGCTCTATCTATCGTTTGCCCCAACTCTACTTCTGCACAATCTAAATAATATTGCAACAATTCGTTTTTCCATTCGTCGCTTAAGTCTGCTTTTGCTTGCCATAGCATAGATGCCACATCATATTGCAATGCCCCGTGCATACCACCTTGGTAATCTATAAAAAATGGTTCATCATTTTTTATCATCACATTTCTACTTTGAAAATCTCTAAACAAAAAATATTTATAATCCGTATGGTTTAAGTAAGTGCTTAGTGCATCTAAATCATCGCCAAGCTTTTCTTTATCGTAAGGTATTTTTAAAGTGTCTAAAAAGTAATATTTAAAATACAAAAAATCACTAAGTATAGCTTGCTTTCCAAATTCTTTGCTGGTGATACAGTTGTTATAATCAAGGTCTTTGTCTCCGTTTACTTGCAAGTGTGCAAGTGCCTTCAAAGTTTTTTTATATAAATTTTTTACACTTTCATTAGTAGCGTTATTTTCTAATGTATCCAGCAAAGAAACATTACCAAAATCTTCTTGTATGTAAATATTTTTTTCATCATTTACAATGAAGACTGTTGGTACTGGTGCTCCTACATTTTTAAAATGATTGGTAAAATAAAGAAAGGTTTCATTCTCTTTTAAGTTATTGCTAAATGTTGCTATGAAATTTTCGCCATTTTGAGTACTCAATCTAAAATAAATTCTATCACCGCCGCTTTGTGGTAATTTATCAATACTTATAATTTTTTCGGAGCTATGCAGTTTAAAAAGCTGCTCTATCTGTTCGTTTACTGTAGTCATGTTTTGTAAAATGTGAATGGTAAAAATAGCAAAAATAAATGTATGCATCAAAGGGCATGGTTGGTTCTTACAAAACGAATACAAATCTTTTTAGATGTAACCAATTTTGTTTGTAGCTTTAAATAAAATTTACACATGAAAAGTTTCTTTATTTTATCATCCATTATTCTTCTTACGTATAATATTTCTTATGCACAATTTTTTAAAAAAGAAGAAGCATTTGCCCATACATTTTCAATAGTAGCAAGAGATGCTACCACAGGCGAAATGGCTGTAGGTGTACAAAGCCACTGGTTTAGTGTAGGTACTGCTGTGCCTTGGGGCGAAGCTGGTGTAGGCGTAGTAGCTACACAATCTTTTGTAAAAAAAAGTTATGGCCCTCTGGGATTAGAGTTAATGAAAGCTGGTAAAACGGCTACAGATGCATTAAAAGAATTATTAGCAAAAGATGATGGCAGAGAAGTGCGGCAAGTAGCCATGATAGATGCCAATGGAAATGTAGATGCTTATACTGGAAAAAATTGTATTGATTATGCAAGCAATATTGTAGGCAAAAATTTTTCGGTGCAAAGCAATATGATGCTTAATAATAAAGTATGTCCAGCTATGGCAAAGGCTTATGAAGCAAACGAAGGAAAGCCCCTAGCAGAAAGGGTATTGGCCGCTTTGCAAGCTGCACAAGCTGTAGGTGGAGATATTAGGGGAAAACAATCTGCAGCTATTTTGGTAGTAGCAGGCAAATCAACC
>JAYVID010000218.1:0-2296 GCA_043770525.1 Ferruginibacter sp. | reverse complement strand
CAGTAGATGTGTTTACATTAACATTACCTATTAAAATTTTACTTGCATTTAATGGGTTAACCGTGAATGCATTTGTATATCGTTTTGTTGGTGGGCTGCTTGCATTTCTTATACTAAAAGTACTGCCAGTATCATTCGAATAATAAAGGTCGTCGCTACCACTAAAATTTACATATAAACCTGTAGGGTCGGCAGGGGATACAGAAATAGCAGTTTCTGAAGCTAACGAATTATTATATATAGGAGTATATGAACTTGTAAGTATTGGAGAGAACGTCACACCAAAATTTCTTGATTTATAAATATAATCACTTGATGTATAAAATACAATTGCTGGATTAGAAGGTGAGATTTCTATATCATAAACACTTTCATTATAGTTGCTCACTTGCACCCAACTATTTCCCGCATCAATTGTTCTAAATAAACCCTGGCTTGTAGCTGCCAAAAGTATATTGCTATTGGTTGGCATTTGTACCAGTTTAAAACCATAGTAATTATAAAATGGAATTGGTAATGGTAATTGTCTCCACGTGTTACCACCATCTATGGTTTTCATAATTCCAATACTCTTTCTAAAAAGGTTAGATGGTAAGCCATTAGAAAAATCATCACCATTTCCTGTAAGCACATAAATAATATTGGGATTATTTTTATCTACCACAATTCCCGATACACCTAGGCCAGGTATATATTCACTAATAGGAAACCAGTTTGCCCCAGCATCGTCCGTTTTCCATAGCCCACCCGCAGGTGAGCCAGCAAATAATATATTGGGGTTTGTTGGGTGAAAAGCTAATCTATCAACTCTACCAATACCTACACTTACGCTACCTCCGGGGAATACAACATTGTCTGGACCTAGGCTAAACCAATTACCTGTATTTGCGGCTGTGGCTCGGTTTAAATTAGCTGTCGTAATTTGCTTTGCTACATCATAATTTTTTTGAGTTGCATCTACGAAATTTCCTTGTATATCTAAATGCCTAGCCTCATACCAAGCCCACCTATTCCATTTTTTAAATTCAGAAAATAATTTGGGATTATTTGTATAATTCTTTTGGTTGTAGTAATTATTAGTAGTTTGCATAATATCTGCAAATTTATTTTTACCCGCAAGTAATATTTTCAACTCATTATTTATGGGTAATTGCGCTATACTTAAAAAATGAATATTAAAAAAAAGTATGGTGATGAAAATATTTTTTTTATTTTTAATCTTAGTTAGCATAATAAAAGTTTGATGGATTAAAATTTATTTTGCCTTTTTTAATAAATCAATTTCCTTTCTCAATTCAATAACATACAAAGTAAGCTCCTCTATCTTCTGCATCATCTTCGTTTGTACTTCACCTACTTTAAGACCATTAGTTTGTATGTCTTCTGCGGAAGGAATATTCGGTAAATGTTTATTGGCTTTTATAAATTTTTCTACATCACTTAATGATGGAAGCTTGTATTTATTATCAAATACAAAATCTGCCCACCCTGTTTCTACAACTACTTCTTTACTTCTTATATTTCCGTTTACAGATAATTTATAGGTAGGGTTAATTGTACCAATGCCAACATTACCACTAATTGGAGCTAATAATACATCTCTATTAGCGTTAATTTGTATGCCAGTTTGTAAAGTATTCACTAAACTTGTACCCGATCCTATATAAAAATTATCTCCATTTGAGCCTAAAGCCCAACTTCTTCCTTGAAATAGAATGTTAGCTGAAGCATTACCACCAATACCACTACGTATATCAAATCCACCGCCATCAGCAATTCTTCCCGCAACTACTCTATTTGAATAATTATCAGGATCAATGATTGTATTGTTTGCTAAGATAGACGCACCTATAACATCTAATTTTTGTGCAGGCGTTGGAGTGCCTATGCCTACGTTCCCTTGATCAACTATTACAGCATTACCTGAAGGGGAGCTAAAATATGCAGCTGTACCATTATTTATGGTTTCTGCTTTCAATGCATAATTAGATATGCCATCTGAAATAAACAAACCTCCTATTGAAGAAGAGGGCTCAGTGCCACCAAATGCTTCTCCCAAAACACCAACACCAGTATTTGTAGCCGCCCCATAAACACCAAAACCATATTGCCCACTAGTAGTACCATAAATTACTTTCTGGCCATATGAATTGGAGGTAACTTCTAATTTTGCTGTGGGAGTAGTGGTACCAATTCCTACATTTTGTGCTTTTAAACTTAAACCAATAAATAATAAGCTCACAATAAAATATACTTTTTTCATATTTAATAATTTATATAAAATTACTAAGTGCGA
>JAYVID010000217.1:0-4963 GCA_043770525.1 Ferruginibacter sp. | reverse complement strand
CAGCCTCTGAAAAGTTAAGTCGAACAAAAGGTTATAGAAAAGAATATAATAAAATTACGAATGTAAATTGGAAAGGTTTTCTAAAATATATGGCAGATTTTTTTGATAAGCTAATAAAAAAATTAAGTAAACAACCAAAGAAATGAAAAAAAAAATAATTGTGCTTAGGTTAATATTATTTTGTTTTATAATTTTAATATTTAAAACTAGTTTTTGCCAAAATGATATACGACCAAAATTCATTAAGTGTAAAACAGAATTATTACAAAATGATTCAGATATAATTCTAATTCCAAACTTAGAGAATTTATCAAAGGTAAAAAAAATAAAAATTTATAAGAAATTAACCTTTGACGATGGAAATAATAATTCTAGTACCACTTGTAGATTTTTTTTACAAAAGTATGTAAGGGGGTTTCTAATATTTATTTATACTGATGTTATAAAGCTCCGAAAATACGAAGATGATGAAAGTAAATTAATTGTTTTTGGGAGAAATGATAAATTAAATTATGAAATTAATTTAAAGAATTATTATCCTTTTGAAATTGGTACTTATCGTGTAAAAATTATAATTGATTATTTTTATAAAAATAAAAAATTAGAAGTAGAATCAGATTGGGAAGAGTTTGATGTAAAAGTAATACCAAAGAACTCACTATATAATCAATAATCTCACCCCTAGCACAGTTTTGAGGAGTAGGTTAAATGAGCGTTGGCAACCTGTGCAGCCTTAAATAAAAGGGGGTACAAAAAATAAAAAGTTTATAGCATCCATCTGTAAAAAGGTTGGTGTTTTTTTTATGCTAAGTGTAGCTTTAAAAATAAATATACCACCTCAAAAAAACTATTTAAATTTTTTGGAATCAATTTAAAAATAATAGCAAGTTCTTTATCGGTGGTACTAATTCTAATACGAAAGGATAATAAAATTTCTTGTAAAATTATATCACAAAAATAGTATAAATTTTGATTGTTATATTTTTGGGGAATTTATAAAATGAAAATAAATGACTACTTTGTTTATTATTTGATAAGCTACAAATTTTTTTGCTGAGCAAAAAATTGTAATTAAAAAAAGTATATTTTACAAAAAATTATGACTAGATTTATTGTAATAGTGTTATTGATGATTATTATATCTTCATGTGCTCAAAAAGATTTTGCATCAAAATATAGTTTTGCTGAAAAAACATTTGTAACAAAAAATTATTATTATACACTCACAAATACAAGTACAGTATCGGTAGATGTACCTGATAAAAAAGTAGTAACCAACAATACAGCTACCCTTAGTTTTATGTACCAAATGTCTACCGATAGTGCTGGTAATAGAATTGTGAAAATAACTTATGATAAATTTCATATAGAAATAAAAAAAGATGAGGCGGATGCTGAAGTATATGATTCTGAAAAAGAAGGGGAATCATCACCGATGATGGATAGGGTACTTGCAAAAATAAAAGGTAGTATCATAACCATTACAGCAGATAAAGCAGGAAAAGTATTAAATACTGATGGTGCAAAAGAATTAACAGAAAAAATAGCAGCCACAATACCTAATTATGAAGATGGAAGTAAAGAAGAAATAAAAAAGCAATTAGAAGATTTTGTAGGTGCGAAGTTTATAAAGGAAAATATTGTACAAAATCTTAGTCTATTACCCGACAGTACATTAAATATAGGAAGCACATGGACCCAAAAAACAGATTTGGCTGGTGATGTACCAATAGATGCAACTGTAAACTATACACTAGAAGCTGTAGAAAATGGTGTTGGCACAATACATTCTTTTTCAGATTTTAAAACTACTTCTGCAAAGCCTATAAGCTTTATGGGTATAATTGCTACTACTGATTTGAAAGGTAAAATAACGGGTGATTATAAGGCGTTAGAAAAAAGTGGTTTTTTGGTAAGTGTTGATACCAATTTAAATATATAGGGTACGATAAGTGTAGCTAACAAAGATGTACCAGTGAGTATAAAAATTACAAAAAAAATAAGTACAAAAAAGTTAGATAAGTAATTATATAATGTTTGTTTATTTTCTCATTATTTTATTTAATAGTAATAGCTTGGATTTATTTTGAAATTTTAATAACCACAACAAAATTCTAAAACGGCGCCTCATCATCAAACTGCCCATCGTTCATTTTGCTGCCTTTTTGTATGTACATATTGGCTCCATCGCCACCGCTACCTTGTACTGGTTTCCAGTTTCCTCCACCGCCAATATTCGGATTAAAATCTCCTCCACCCTCTTCTTCAATAAATCGTTGTATGTGCAATTCTGCTTTTAATTTTATAGTATCCAAACTACCATTACGATGCTTGGCTATTTTTACATACGTTTCGCCCTTGTTACTCTCTCCCATTTCGTTGGTCGTTACATCATAATAATCGGGGCGGTACAAAAACATTACCATATCCGCATCTTGCTCTATGGCACCAGATTCTCTAAGGTCACTCAACTGTGGTATTTTATTGCCTTCTTTTCTTTTTTCTACCTCTCTACTAAGCTGAGATAGCGCAATAATAGGCACTTGTAGCTCTTTTGCCAATCCTTTAAGATCTCTTGATATTTTACTAATCTCTTGCTCACGGTTGCTATTTCTATCTGCACTGCCACTCATTAATTGTAAGTAATCGATAATTATGATACCTATATTATGTTTGTTTTTTAAACGTCTACATTTTGCACGCAACTCAAAAATATTTAAAGCAGCAGAGTCATCAATAAAAATGGGTGCCTTGCTTAATTTATCAATTCCTTTTTTATAAAGCTGTTTCATTTCATGCTCTTCCAATTTTCCACGAGCAATTTTTTCTAACCATATTTCACTTTCTGCACTTAGTATTCTTTGTACTAGCTGGGCACTACTCATTTCCAAACTAAAAAAACCAACTCCAGTGGGCTTTGTAGGATGCAACGCAGCAGTACGTGCAAGGTTTAGCGCAAAGGCTGTTTTACCTACCGATGGCCTGGCTGCTAATATAATTAAATCGGTAGGTTGCCATCCATAAGTTAATTTATCTAGTGATGGAAAACCAGTGGGCACACCCGTCATTTCATCTTGTCGGTTACGCATTTCTTCAATACGGTTAATGGTTTTCACCAATACCGTTTCTATATCATCAAAATTTTTACGTAAGTGATTGTTGGTTATTTCAAACAATTTTGTTTCTGCATCATCCAACATATCAAAAACATCTGTGCTGTCTTCATAGGCATCACCAATTATTTCACCGCTAATTCTTATAAGTTCTCTTTGTATAAATTTTTGTAAAACAATACGTGCATGCGCTTCTATATTTGCGCTTGATACAACAGCGTTGGTAAGCTTTGTTACAAAATATGGTCCTCCTACAAAATCAAGTTCTTCTCTAAATTTTAATTCTTCTACTACCGTAAGTAAATCTATTGGCAAACTTTTTATTGCCAAGCCTTGCATGGCTTTGTATATTTTTTGATGTGCCTCAACATAAAAACATTCTGGCTTTAAAATTTCTACGACTGTATCAAAGGCAGATTTTTCTAACATTATTGCACCTAAAATGGCTTCTTCTAAATCTTTAGCTTGCGGTGGTATTTTACCAAACACCATGTTATTGTTCTCTAACAGTGGCTTGCGTCTTACTTTGTCTTTATTAAAATTTTTTAACTCCATTTTATATTGTTCCTGTACTTTTTTGTAAATTGTTTTGGCTCTAAAAGAAAAATTACCAAGTATTTTCCCGCAGGGCGACGAAGATAAATGTATCCAAAAATATTTCGATAATATTAAATTAACATTTAGCTGTTATTAACGGGTATTTTATTCTTATACACGGTTAATTCACAAACAAAGATAGTTTATGCACAGTATCTCTTGGCTTCTCCACAAAAGAATTAACATCGTGGTTTCAATGTTTATTTGCTATTGCTTGTATTTATTAACAAAATGAGTGTTGAAAATTTTCTTTTTTTACACGTTGAAATGTTTTTAGAGGAGAAAAATAAAGGGAGGTATTGAAAAAAAATCCTAAACATCAATTTGAAGTATACATTTCTTTTCTATAGAAAATAACTATTTTTATTAAATAAAAAAAAAGCCCAATAAATAGCTGGCTATAATTACCTTTTATGAATTATGAGAAATATAATAATGTTAGTGCAAACTCAAATTTTTTAAAGTATGAATTTAACAGTTTTGGGCCTAAAGGAGTTATACAAAAATGTATTCATTTTACTGAAACAAGTAATGCACAAATTTTCAATCTTGCCTTTGGCAATTTATTAGAAAATGGTAGTATTGATGACTTAGCCATTGATAATAATTTAGATAGAAATAAAATATTAGCAACCGTGGTTTCAATTATTTATGAATTTTCTTATCATTATCCTGAGAAATGGGTATTTTTTTGTGGCAGTACAATTGAAAGAACTAGATTGTATAGAATGGCAATAACTACTAATTTTGAAGAATTATCTAATGATTTTGAAATTCTTGGAGTTATAGATGATATTGAACTTGGATTTGTATATAAACCTTTTCAAAAAGGAATTAATTATTTTGGCTTTCTAATTAAACAAAAAAATTCTTAACTTTACAATATGAAACAAGCACAAAAAACAGTAGTAAAAAATGCTGCATCTTTAGGTGTTAAAATCACAATAGATAAATCATTAGACGAAAAGTATAAGGGTAAAAATTTATTCCCCGAAAAATTGGCAAAGGCAAATGAAATTCTTTCAAAAATGAAGAACCCATTACCTGCTTAAATATTTTCATTTGTAGAGCCATCTTTCTCAGATGGCTTTTTTCATAGATAAAGAAAATTCAAATCTCTCACTTTTCTACCAACCTCAAATTTTGTATCTTCGCAACTTAACTTTTTATACAACAAATGATTATTTCTTACAATTGGCTGAGTGAATATTTGCCTGTAACAATTGATACAGAGCGATTGAGCAAAATATTAA
>JAYVID010000216.1:0-10335 GCA_043770525.1 Ferruginibacter sp. | reverse complement strand
CAGGTTTGGTAATTACCAAAAAATCAGTTTTATGTTCATAATATTTTATAGGTATGCCTAGGCTTGTACTTAGTTTTGCACTACGTATTACCCTTTTGTTTTTAAAAGTGAGGTTAATAGCTACTTCCGTTTTACCAGTAGCACTATTAGATAATTCGTAAGGGTCTTTGTACTTTTTTAAAACCTGTATTTGGTCTATATTATGTGGGCTAAGGTTGTTTACTATTTTTTCGTAGTTTTCTCCCGTAATATCTTTACCATCTATTAATAATTTATTTACCATTTCACCCTCTACTGATATTTTACCATTGGCAAGTAATATAACACCTGGCATAACTTTAAGTAAATCTTTTAGGTTGTTTTCATTATTCCTTTTATAAAAATCAGTATTGTAAAAAATGGTATCGCCTCTTTCATACACACCTCGTTTAGAAATAATCTTTACAGTATCTTCTTGGGTTAATTTTTGTTGTAATATAAAGTTCTTTTGCTCAGCTGCTTCCCCAGCGTTAAAACCAATAATTAATTTATTGTACCCCACAATACTCAGCTCAATTGTATATGATTGCATTGCCAATAACGAAAGTTTAAAAACGCCAGCATTATTCGTATTATCATATACCCTAATTATTGAACCTTGTTTTGCCACAACAGACACATTGGCCAATGCCTCAGTTTTTTCATTATTTACAGTGCCAGTAAGTAGTACAGACTGCCCATAACAATAAGCAGTTGCCATTATTAATAGACAACTGCTTATTATTTTTTTTAATGGCAAAAAATAACCTTTACTTTTTATCATTCTTGTTTTTAAAGTCCTCAAGATTTTGCTTCATATCTGCTTGCCTTTGGGATCGTAATTTTCCTTGCAATACTGTAAAATCAAAGTTAGAAATTTGCTTTTCACCATTACAACTACTAATTATTATAGGCTTAGCTAGCGGATAAGTTAAAGTCTTCATTCTGTACCTTGTTTTTTCATCTTCGCTTGTGGCTAATACTATAATGCCCGGTAAACCATGCATATTTGCTGGTCCAGCTGCAAAGGGTACAGCAGGGGCAAACCATACGGTATAGTATTTGTCTATAAAAAAGCCTCTTGCTTTTTGGCAAATAAGGCCTTCGATAGTCATAGTATCGGCTTTTAATTCCCAATTAATTTTAGGTAGAGAATCTATTACACAATAATTGCGACCGTCTATTTGCCTTGGTTTTTGCGCTACATGGTTAGAAAATTGAATAATTGTTCTATTTATATTGCTATTTAACTGACTTTCAAGCTGTTTTTTAATTTTCTCTCTCTGTCTAGCAACTTCAAAAGAATCTGATGCAAATTCTTTAGGCAGAGATTTCATTGCATTGTTAACCTGTGCATTAATATCTATAAGTGATTTTTGAAAAAAGGCATAAGAAGTACTATTAAAAAAAGTTTCATACTCCATCCCTTTTATTGGTACATATTCACCTGATAATAGTTTACGCTCTTTTATGTACTCTATTTCCCCCACAAAAGCGTTTTCTTGGGCATAAGAACTTCGAACTATGTATAATAATAAAACAAGTAATAATTTCATTAGTGTAATTTAATTTATTTTAAATGAATGTACAACGTATAATTTAATACTTAAAATATTTTTTAATAAATAAAAATATCTCTTTTATCATGATTTTATCCATTATGCATATTGGCAAGGCAATAAAAAATTTACGACAGTTGGCAGATCTCACACAACAAAGATTAGCTGATGGTATTGGTAAAACAAAAGGACTTATTTGTCAAATAGAAAAAACAGGTAAAATAAATTATTATACACTTGTAAAAATTTCTAAAATATTAAAGACAACTCCTGAAAAAATTGAATTGTATGAACAAAGTTTATCAACTAATGATATACTGCTTACTGATTCCCCACCACAAACTAAACTTCCAGAATTGGAATATCTAAGAATGGAGAATCAATTTTTGAAAGAACAAATTGTTTTGTTAAAAAAGAATGTTATTCTACTAGAAAGCAAAATCTAAAATTATAGATTTTACACCTGATTGATTGAAACAAATCCTATATTTATGTATTTGCAAAATTAATTGCCAAACTATTTTACTCAAATACTTTAATTAATTCCGATAAAGAAATTAACTTCAATTTTATCAATCAATTTTACCGGTAGTAAATTTTAACAACAACATATTGTTTGAGGCAATAACTTTGCCTCATGAACCTTTTTAAACTAATAGGAGAACTTGTTGTAATTTATATATTGTACAAAGTAATTTTTGACTTTATTATACCTGCCTATAAAGGAGTAAAAGTAGTAAAAACTAAAATGAACGATATGGCTGCTCGTATGCAAGAGCAGCAGCGTAATAATGCAAATACTGCTCCACCACCACAACCTGTACAAAAACCTAGCAAGCCTGCGAGTGATGATTATATTGAGTATGAGGAGGTGAAGTAAAAACAAAACAATTTAAAATGTCCCTATTAAAAAAGATTGTTTTTGCGCTTTCTCTATTATTTATGCATCAAAGCATTTTTTCTCAAAAAACAAATAAACGTATTTCTTACCTTGATAAGATTAATACAGTTGAAGATTTTAATGCATTACAATCTACCCCACTTTCTGAAAAATACAACAATGTAAAGGCTTTAAAAATTATTTATGAAATAGCTACAGATAAAATTTATTTTATAGAAAGTAAAAAGTACAGATTTCATTATGATTTTGTGCACGAATATTTGGATGGGTATGAAGATTTATATGTATTTAACAATACTGAGTACGGAAGAAACAAGGATAGGAAATATCTACTTTGCAATCTCAATTATTTTAGCGCCTCCAATTTATACATAATAGATTTTTTTGCAGATGATGAATTTGATAAAACTGTGTATGACGCTTTTTACAAAAAAATTTATGAAAATGTATATTTTACAAATAAACTGAGTGTATTACCCAACCAATGGATGAAAAAATGGGAAGAAAAAACATCATTTATATCTGAAGCCGATATTTATAGTAAACAACAATACCAAGTTCTTGTAAAAGGTGAAACCTATGGATATTTGAAAATAGTGCCTAAAGGAAAATTTAACCCAGAGGATATTTCTAGCACCAATATTATTATTACAGAAAATATGCCACTACAACTCCCTATAATGCAAGGGATGATTACAAGTGTTTTTCAAACCCCACTAAGCCATGTAAATATATTGTGCCATGCTAGAGGCATACCTAATTGTGCGCTTACCAATATTTTTAAAAACGAGGTTTTAAAAAAACTTGAAGGTAAGTTGGTAAAAATGGTTGTACTTTTTGATACAGTTATCATATCATTGGCTAAGCCTGGCTTTGATGCAAAGCAATATTTTTTACGAAGCCAGAAAAAAAGTAACAATAAAATATTAGACTTAGATACAACCAGTAATACTAACTTAGTAGATATAAATAGGCTGGGCAAAAAAGATATAGCAATGGTAGGAGGCAAAGCTGCTCACATGGGTGAGCTAAATAAAATAACTGCCAATGGCGCTAAATTACCCTTGCCAGAAAATGCTTTTGCAATACCCTTGAGGTATTATTTTGAACACATTATTAAAAACAATATTTTTCTAGAAATAGACAGCTTGATAAATAATGAAAAAATAACACAGGATAAAATATTACTAAAAATAGCACTAGAAAAAATAAGAAAACAAATAGAAGTAGCACCTGTAAGCACCACATTATTGGCTCTTGTAAAAAAGAAACTTATGAGAGATACTACTTTTAAAAACTATAGATTTAGAAGTAGTACAAATGCTGAGGATATAGAAGGATTTTCAGGTGCAGGATTGTACGATTCTAAAACAGGAACAATATACGGAAATAAAAAACCCATAGATGAAGCCATAAAAAAAGTGTGGGCAAGCTTATGGAACGAAGCTGCTTTTGTGGAAAGAGAGCGGGCAAACATATACCAAGGTTCTGTTGGCATGGGAATACTGGTACACAGGGCCTTTGGTACTGAGGAAGCCAATGGAGTAGCCGTTACTAAAAATTTGTATAGAAGCATTTTTGACGGAATGACGATAAATGTACAAGTGGGTGAAGTAAGTGTATCTAACCCTGATGATAGTATAACCTGTGAGCAGATAATTGTGAAAAACACTTGGCGATTAAAACAACGTGGAGGAGTAGGTATTGAATACATTAGCTACTCACCATTGAATAATTATAATCCAATATTAACCAAAGAAGAAATAGACACACTGTGGCTATACTTATACAAAATAAAATTGCATTTTTTTAATTTGTATGGGTACAAAAAAAGTGTTTTGTTTGATGATTTTGCGGTAGATGTAGAATTTAAACTGAATAAAGGAGATAGAAAGATTTATATTAAGCAGGCAAGATTGTATTGAAATTATGTTTTACAAATTTCTGAGAGTAATTACTCAAACTAAAACTTAATTTTCACACACTTTGGCAGCACTTCTAGTCTCAAATTTTACCCTTTACCAACCCACCCTCAACGCAACCATAAAATTTCTTCCGCCAGCAGAAAAACCAGAAGCAAAGGTTCTATAGTTTCTATCAAAAATATTATCTATACCAATTTGAACCATCGATTTTTTAGTAAATGAATAACTGGCTTTCCAGTTTGCGGTAATCCAAGCTGGCATACCATCTGCGGTAGCATATTGTGCATTATCTTCTCCGTCTGCATTGTACTGGTCAAGTCTTTTCCAGCCATTATACAAAATATTAAACTCTGTGTTAAATTCATTATACTCATACACAATACTCGTTTTGCCTAGAGCAGGAGAAATATGATCTAACGGTTTTTTAGATACATTTTTATTTACAATTGCATAAGTTCCATTTGCTTGTTTTTCATAAACCGCAGAAGTTTTATTTACATCTGTTTTAAAAAATGCTTTTGTATAACTCAATGTACTGGCTAGCATACATCCTTTAAATAATTGTATGCTTGTGCCTATAGAAAAACCTGCAACAGTTGCTTTATTTATATTTTGGCTTGCTAATATTTGGCTTCTTATTCCATTAAAATTGATAGAGTCTTGCCCATTTATTGTAAAAGGGGCTTTTACAATGGCATTATTGAAAAGTGTATAATAGCCTGTAATATCAAGTACAATTTGGTTTCCTATTTTTTGTGTTACAGATAAATCTAGGTTGTATGTATACTCGGGTTTTAAATTTTCATTTGGAAAAACTACTTGCCTAGTAGCGGTATTGGTTTCAAATATTTTTGATAAATCATCAACATTAGGTGCTCTAAAGCCAGAGGCAATACTGGTAGATATTGAGGTAGATTTGCTTGCGGCATACACCACTCCTATATTTCCCGTTAAAGCAATATTTTTTTGATTGAAAAGTGTGTCGGGTAATTTAAAAAAACTATTGTCTACAATATTGCTTTTTAGGCTAATAAATTGTATCCTAACCCCGTCATTTAAAACCCATTTTTTATTATTAAATTTATAGGTGTGCTGTTCATAGATTCCAACATTATTCATGTTGTTTTTACCATCTGGATACCTTGTATTTAATGGAGAAACAATAGCTGTACTTAAGTTTGTTGCAGTAGCGGTGGAGTTTACAATATTCAATTGCATATCTGCACCCATTACCAATTCGTGGTTGTTTATTATTTTTCGTCCACTTATAGTTGCACCTATTACTTTTACTTTTTCTAATTGGCTATCAAATCTATCAAGCCTCCTATATTCTCTTGTTTGTCTACTTTCCTCTATGTTTTGGTAATTTAAATTTGCCTTTATTGTTTTAAAAAAACCATTGGAGGTATGCAAAAATTCATACGCTGCTAAAAATCTTTTTTGAGGTCCATAATACCACTCTGCAAATCTTAATGTACCATTTTTTGTATCCTGCAATCTATCATACCTAGGTACATTGGTGGAGTTTGATATTTGTATATTGAGCCCATGTGTAGTGCTATCATTTTGCTTGAACAACAATTTTTGTACCATGTCCCATTGTTTGTATGCAGAAAATTTCTGTAGCCTATCATCAGTATTATTTAATACAGAATCAATACCATTTACTTGCCCAATGTATTGCCTTCGCCTACCAAAATCGGGGTAAGCTTTTAGGTAATTGCGTCCCATTTTTAAATCGCCAAAATTGCTAAAGTTGTATGCTTGGTACCAGGCTATCTTTTTTAAGCCAATGCTAGCATCTGCATGTATTGTTTTTTCATTATTTACACTACTATACCTAGCAAAGGCCAAGCCTGTAGTAGCCACTTTATTTGATGATGAAAATACTGGAGATTTGGTAATAAGATGTATGGTGCCGCCTAATGCATCGCTACCATACACGGTAGATGATGGGCCATACATAATTTCTATTCTGCTAAGGGAGTTTTGATCTATCGTAATTGCATTTTGCAAATGCCCCGTACGATAAATGGCATTGTTCATACGCACCCCATCTACAACCAGCAATATTCTACTAGCTTCAAACCCACGAATAACGGGGCTGCTGCCACCTTGCTGACTTTTTTGTACAAATATTTTTCCTGTATTTATCAATAAATCACCCGTGTTTTGTGCATTGGTGCTTGCAATTGTTTTGGCAGTAACAACATCAATTTTTTGTGCAATATTTTTTTTCTTTTCATTAAAATTACTAGAGGATACAACAATTTCATCTAAATTTTTTGTTGTATCGGTTACAATTTGTGCAAACAAAAACTGAAAAAAACATATGCCTGCAAACGCCAAGCTAATTTTTTTTATCATATAAATAATACAGCTTCATATTTAAAAGAAACTGACTTTAATGAGCAATAAAAGTTTATAAAATTTTTAAACAAAGCAATAAGCATTTATGCATTGTTATTTAAAAAAAATTTACAAAATAGGTGGATGAATATGGGTGGGTTTAGATAATGCAAAATCTTTTTCATTAAAAAAACAATATGCTTTTTTATGGATACAATAAAAGGGAGTGGGCAAGTTAACTGTATTAGAAATTACACATACCGACTGGCAAAGTTTTAAAACCAATAAGTCGTTAGAGCTTTGATTGTTGTTTTTATTTTTTACTAACTTATTTATTTGTTTATTTATTTTCTTTTCTACTTTATCATACAGCCCTATAAAAACAAATCTATCTACTTTTTTAGTGTATGATTTTACATCAAACATTTCATTCCCAATTTTAATTTCCCTATCTTTTTCTATCCAAATAAAATCATTGGTAGATAAAACAATTGTTTGTAAAGAGGCTTCTTCAAGCTTTTCTTTCATACTATGTTGGGCTATTTTTTGAAAAACAAAGAGTGTTGTAAAAATACAAATAGGCGCTGCTACAAGAAACAGTAAGCCTATAGCTATTATATTTTTACGTAAAATCATAAATGCAAGTTAAGAATTCTGGTTTTGCTTAGTAATTAAATTATGATTGTTTCACAATTTTCTAAAAAATCTTCTTTGACTGTGGCTCCAATACCAATGCCATCAGGCAATTGCACCGCATAACCATTATAGGTAACACCGCCAATTACAGGGTCAAGTTTATGCCCAAGCATACAAGTATCCATATCGTAAAAAATAATTTGTGGGTTGGCGGCTGCAAAGTGCGCAAATGCAGAAAGTGCTACTCTACTTTCGAGCATGCCGCCCATCATACATGGGATGTTGTTTTCTTTGGCTACTGCAATTATTTTTATAGCCTCGTGTATGCCGCCACTTTTTGCAAACTTTATATTGATGTAATGGCAAGCGTTGTTTTTTATTAATCGAAATGCATCATGATGGTTATACACACTTTCATCTGCCATTATTTTTATAGAAGATATTTTAATAAGTTCAGGCAAATGCTCATCATTGTACGTACGCATAGGTTGCTCGCAAAATTCAATATTGTATTTTGCTAGTTTGGTGAGTGCATCTTTTGCATCTGCTACACTCCAGCCTTGGTTTGCATCTATTCTTATTTTTACATTGTCAGCAATACTCTCTCTAATGTTTTTTATTCTTGCTACATCAGTAGCTACATCTTTGCCTAGTTTTATTTTTAAAATAGATGCACCATTTTCTACAAGAGCTTTTGCTTGCTGAGCCATTGTTTCGGGAGAACCAATGCCAACGGTAATGTCGGTAAGCATCTCTTTTTTTGTACCACCTAAAAATTCATACAATGGTTGGTTGGCATGTTGCGCAGCAATATCGTACAAAGCCATATCAAAAGCGCTTTTAATAGTACTATTACCTGCTATAAATAAATGCAATTCATCTAGTCTTTCTTCGATATTCAAAGCGTCTTTTCCTTTCCACAATTTTGCAAAATCTTTGGCCATTTCGTAGCAAGTGTTTTGTGTTTCGCCCACTATCATGGGGAAGGCAGAGCACTCACCTATACCAATAATATTTTCTGAAGTGAAAATTTTTATTAAAATATTTTGTGCAAAATCCATGGTGCCAGTAGCAATGGTAAATGGATGCATGGGAATGCTGTATTTATAGATTTGTATTTTTTCGATAACCATAAAGCAAATTTAAAGTTTTTGTAGCCAAGAATGGCACGGATTTTTTACGAATTAAAACAAACGTTTTAAGTGTATAATAGACATTTTTATGTTTGGAAACCGTAAACTTATCCCAAAATAAGTTTTACAACCAAACATTATTTCTTACATTTGATTTATACATGACAACAACAAACACATTTAGCAATTTTTATTACTACTTCTATTTTACAAATAGAACGGGATTGCTTATGTCTAATTAATAAAAACGAAAGTTTAAAAAACATAAAAATCCCGGCTACTAAGTCGGGATTTTTGCATTTATATTATGGCACAAAAAGTATCTATACAAGGCTACGAAGGCAGTTTTCATCAAGCGGCAGCGCAACAGTTTTTTGGTAAAAAAGTAAGCGTTATCCCTTGTGCTACATTTAGAGAAGTGGTAAAAATTGCTGCTAATAAAAAAGAAAGTGATGGTGGCGTAATGGCTATCGAAAACTCCATAGCAGGAAGCATTTTGCCAAACTATAATTTATTGCAGAATAGCAATCTTGTGGTAGTGGGCGAAGTGTATTTGAGTATTAAACAAAATTTGCTCGTAAACCCTGGCGTAAAATTAGAAGATATAAAAGAAGTACACAGCCACCAAATGGCATTGTTGCAATGCATGGAATATTTGGAAAAGTACAATTGGAAATTAGTAGAAACAGAAGACACCGCTTTAAGTGCAAAACATATTCATCAACACAAAAACAAACATGCGGCCGCTATTGCAAGCAAGCTAGCGGCTGAGTTGTACAAACTCGATGTGATAGCACCAAGCATACAAACCATGAAAAATAATTATACTCGCTTTTTAATTTTACAAAGAGCAGGAACATTTGAAATTATAGAAAATGCAAACAAAGCATCAATAAATTTTCATACAGATCATTCAAGAGGTAGCTTAGCAAAAGTTTTAACCTCTATAGCTGCTGCAGGTATTAACCTTAGTAAGTTGCAAAGTTTTCCTATACCTGGCAGCAATTTTAAATATTCTTTTCATGCAGATATGGAATTTGAATCATTGAATATTTTTAACGAAACAATAGAGAAAATGAAAGGGCTTACGGAATCGTTGAAGGTTTATGGAGTTTATAAAAATGGAGCCCCCTCTATCTCCCCCGCAGGGGGAAGACAAATGGTAGATTGAAATATAGATTAGGTATAGGTTGAAAAGTTGTTTGAAGAGTTGAAAGTTGATTGGTTTACTAGTTGATTAGGATGCTCACAAAATGCGAAGCATTATTGCTTCCCGCCTTTTTTTATAGAGAACAATAAATAAGAAATAAAATATTCAAAACAAAAACGGCTTTCCGCCTTATCGGCAAAATAAAAAGTAAAAAATGAATTTTAAAACAGCCAATAGATTAGCAAGTATTAATGAATATTATTTTTCACAAAAACTGAGAGAGATAGATGCATTAAACAAAGAAGGAAAAAATATCATCAACCTTGGTATTGGTAGTCCTGATTTACCACCACACCCAGATGTAATAAAAACATTACAAGACGAAGCTGCAAAATTAAACACGCATGCTTATCAATCGTACAAAGGTTCCCCAATATTACGAAATGCAGTAGCCAATTGGTATAACGCTTGGTACGCTGTCGAATTAAATGCAGATACAGAAGTGTTGCCATTGATAGGAAGCAAAGAAGGCATCATGCATATTTGTATGACATATTTGAATGATGGCGACGAAGCCTTGATACCGAACCCTGGTTATCCTACTTACAAAAGTGCGGTAACATTGGCTGGCGGCAATTGCGTGGATTATGATTTAGTTGAAGGA
>JAYVID010000215.1:0-4377 GCA_043770525.1 Ferruginibacter sp. | reverse complement strand
ATTGTTCCCAATATTGGAAATACAAATAATTTAGGCAAATTGCAATTAAAATTTCATGATGTAAAATTAAAGGCTGGTTCAGTACAAGAAATAAATTATAATATATCTGCTTCATTAAACGATACAGATATAGATGCAAAATTTGCTGCCTCAGTAGCACTCTATGGCTTAAAATTAAAAGGATCCCCTTATATAAATAATGCAAACTGGCAAGATGTAAAGCTTATAGCTGAAAAGGCAGTAAACAGCAACGTTTTGCTACACACAGAATTTTTAAAATTGGTAAATTTATCGGTTGATATTTATGAACCAGGAAAAAAGAGAAAAAAGAAGAAGTAATAAAAAAGACCATCTTACGAATGGCCTTTTTTTTATTACTTTATAATTATTATTTTACTTCAATAGAATCAGTTAATTCTGCATCAGCTAGTATTCTACCACAGTTTTCGCAAACCATTATTTTTTTACGTAGTTTTATTTCGCTTTGTTTTTGTGGAGGTATAGCGTGAAAACATCCACCACAACTATCTCTTTCTACTGCTACCACTGCAAGCCCATTACGATAGTTTTTTCTTATACGATCATAACTTACCAATAATCTTTCTTCTACGCTTTTTCTTGCAGCTTCAATATCTTTACTGTAGTGCTTTTCTTCTTTTTCTGTTTCGTTTATAATTTTTTCAAGCTCACTTTTTTTACCACTCAAGTTTGTTTCTTTAGTAGCTACTGCTTTTTTAGCAGATTCTAGTTGGTGGGCTTTTTCTGATACTTCTTCGTTAGCATCTTTTATGTGTTTTTCGCAAAGCTTTTCTTCCAGCTGTTGCATTTCTATTTCTTTATTTATAGCTTCAAACTCACGGCTATTTTTCACATTTTCACTTTGCTTTTCATACTTA
Organism: Ferruginibacter sp.; assembly: GCA_043770525.1. GTDB lineage: Bacteria > Bacteroidota > Bacteroidia > Chitinophagales > Chitinophagaceae > Ferruginibacter. Next base: position 3,481 of record JAYVID010000215.1, on the reverse strand, counting down.
GCAATAAGTGCTTTTGCTTCTACAATAGCTGCTTTGCGTAAATCAATAAATTCTGTAATGCCATTTATCTCTTCTTCTACTCTTGTTTGGCGAGCATGCAATCCTTCAATTTCATCTTCAAGGTCTTTTACCTCCATAGGTAATTCGCCTTTTAAGATTTGGATTTCATCTAGTTTGCTATCTATCTTTTGCAAACGTACAAGTGAAGTTAATTTTTCTTCTACTGAAAATTCTTTAACAGCTGCCATATTTTATCTTGTATTTAATTTTTTTTTACAATACGAAATACTCAACGGGGTTGGTATTTATGCTTGTTTTAAGGAGCGCAAAGTTAGGGAATTTATCGCTTAAAAGTTCAAATATTAAGTCAATTGTATACTGTTCACTCTCAAAATGCCCTATATCTGCCAAAACTAACTGCCCATCTGCATCAAAAAACTCATGGTATTTCATGTCTGCACTTATGTAGATATCTGCCCCTACTGCTTTTGCTGTATTTATTAAAAAACTACCAGCTCCCCCACAAAGCGCTACTTTTTTTATCATTTTACCTGTAAATGATGTGTGTTTTACCAGTTTTATTTTAAAAATCGTTGATAAATGCGCTAAAAATACCTTTTCATCCATTGGTTTTGGCAAATAACCTACCGCACCACTTCCAGTTTCTGCAAATTCGTTGTTCAAATTATACAGGTCATAAGCTACCGTTTGGTATGGGTGGTTGGCTTTCATTGCATTAATTATTTGCCCTTGTAACCAATTTGGAAATATTACCTCAATTTTTGTTTCTGGTAAAATTTCTTTGATGCCTATTGCCCCCGTTTGAGGATTTGCACCAAGTTCTGGTTTAAAAGTGCCTATACCCATGCTTGTAAAACTACAGTTACTATAATTACCAATATGGCCTGCACCTGCCGCAAATAAAGCTTGGGTAAGTTTTTCTGCATATTCATTAGGAGAAAACACGATTAGTTTTTGTAAAATATTTTTTTGTGGAGATAGAATTTGTACGTTTTCTAAGCCAAGCATATTAGCCATTTTTCCACTTACACCTTGCAGTACATTATCTAAATTTGTATGTATTGCATATATAGCAATATCATTTTTAATAGCTTTAATAATGCTGCGTTCTACATAGTTATTACCATTTATTTTTTTTAACCCTTTAAAAACGATAGGGTGATGGGCTATGATGAGGTTACAATTTTTAGCAATTGCTTCATCTATAATGCTCTCTATACAATCTAAACTGATGAGTGCGCCGGTACAATTCATCTGCTTGTTTCCAGTAATTAAGCCAGCATTATCATAATCTTCTTGTAAAGAAGGTGGTGCTATTGTTTCTAAAAAATGTATAATTTCTGCTATAAGCATGGGATAATATTTGATTAAAAATAGTTATTTATTTTCATAAAAAAAATGTGAGCGAAATTGCTGTTGCTTTTATATATTTCAAAAAAGATAATTTTTTAAATTTCTAAACATACATCAATAAAGGGTTATAGCCTAAAATTCCCGATTTACACGTTTATGCAAATCGGGAATTGCACCTTTTTATGAAGTTTTCTGTATTGCGGAAATAAGAGTAATATATTGGACAATGAAATTGGAATAGTACCTTGGAACGAAATTGGAAATATTTAAAAAATGAAATTATTAACCAAAATTCGCTTGCTTGTCATTTTTTTTATGATAGCATTAATACTAAGTGGAGTAACTGCATTTCCAGTAGAAACGGAATTGAGGTGGCTACTCAATCATCCATCTCTAGTGCCAGCATTTGCACAAACTTGGCTGCAAAATGTATACAATGCATTAGTGGAAACAAACACAAAATATCCGATGCTTGCTTATGGCTTTGACTGGTTGGCTTTTGCACACATTGTAATTGCCATGGCTTTTGTAGGCGTTTTAAAAAATCCTGTAAAAAACATTTGGATTATAGAATGGGCTATGCTTGCTTGCGTAGCAATATTTCCATTGGCTTTTTTAGCAGCACCAATAAGACATATACCAATGTTTCATGTATTAATAGATTGTAGCTTTGGCGTAATTGGATTAATACCACTTTGGATTTGTAGGAAATGGATTAAGCAATTGGAGGGAATAAAATCATAAATTAAACGTTTATATATTAAGAAAGTCCAACAAAAAATGATTATATGAAATACTTTTTATTAGGTACAGTTATTTTTACAATAATGAGTTGTAAAAAATCTACAGACATTATCATTACACCTGACCCTATTCCAACGAATGAATATTACTATCCTGCTTTAACTGGAGATGTTTGGGATACTAAAATCGCAACATCTATTGGCTGGGATGATGCAAAACTTTCCGAGGCATTTAATTTTGCTGGCACTAAAAATAGCTTTGGAATGATTGTATTGCATCATGGTAAAATTGTAAAAGAACAATATTGGAATAGTTGGACTACTGCTACAAAGTATCCTTTAAATAGTGCTGGAAAAAGTGTTGTAGGTTTTTTAGCAGGCATTGCCCAACAAGAAAGTACAATAAATATAAACAACAAAACTTCGCAATATTTAGGTACAGGATGGACAAGTTTACCTCTTGTAAAGGAAAATTTGATAACTGTAAAAAACCAACTAAGCATGACAACAGGACTAGATGATGGAGTTGCAAATCCAGACACTACCTCACCTGCATCACTAATTTACAAGGCAGATGCAGGCACAAGATGGGCTTATCATAATGCTCCTTATAGATTGCTACAAAATGTACTAGCCAATGCAAGTGGCAAAACTTGGAATGCCTATTGCAAAGAAAAATTATTTGATAAAGTAGGTATGATAAATAGTGTATGGTTTAACAATATAATGTATGCTACCACAAGAGATGCTGCTAGGTTTGGTTCTTTAATTTTGTCAAAAGGCAAATGGAATGGTAATACACTATTATCAGATAATACCTATTTCACAAGCATGACCAATACTTCTCAGAATTATAATTTAAGTTATGGTTATCTGTGGTGGCTAAATGGTAAAGCATCTACAATGGTACCAGGCTTGCAAACCGTTTTTACAGTGCCACTTGCTAGCAATGCACCTGTGGATATGATAATGGCTTTGGGTAAAGATGATAAAAAAATATATGTAGTGCCAAGCTTAGATGTAGTTGTAGTAAGGCTTGGAGATGATGCAGGTAATACATCTGCACTTGGGCCTAGTGGGTTTGATAATGAATTGTGGGGTAAATTGAAATTGGCAATGAAGTACTAATTTTAAAAACAATATTTAAAAGCTGTTTCGTATGGAGCAGCTTTTTTGTTTACTTTTAGCTTATGAAAACATACTTAGCCCTTGGCGATAGCTACACAATAGGAGAGCAGGTTTTATTAACGGAATCTTTTCCATATCAAACAGGAAAACTACTCCGCAATAAAAATATTGAAATTGTAGCACCAGAAATTATTGCAAAAACAGGTTGGACAACAGATGAATTAAATGCTGCTATA
>JAYVID010000214.1:0-41663 GCA_043770525.1 Ferruginibacter sp. | reverse complement strand
GCAAAACTCCAATAATATTAATGATGTTTCGTAAAGTGGTTTAATATTTGAAAATTGAACATTGAAAATTGTTATTGAACATTTTCTAAGCTTGATTAGGATCGCCATTTCTATTAAATAAAAAACTTCCAATAAATAGGAAATAAAATTTAAAATTTTAAAAGCATTAAAATTTGGATCACTTTTACAAGCTGTTTTAGGAGTGCTTTTCCTTATCTTCGCCAAAATTTTACAATATGAATTTACACGAATATCAGGCTAAGGAATTATTGAAAAAATACAATGTACCAGTGCAGGAAGGTGTGGCATGTAGTACAGTAGCGGAAGCTGAAGAAGCTTATCGTTTTATAAATACACAATACGGCAGCAAATTCGCTGTGGTAAAAGCTCAAATACATGCGGGCGGCCGTGGTAAAGGAAGTATTGTGGGTAAAGAACAGCGTGGTGTAGCAGTGGCTAAAAGTGCTGAAGATGTTACAAGAATAGCTACCAATTTATTAGGTGGTACGCTTGTTACTATACAAACCGGTGAAGCAGGAAAAGTGGTAAACAAAATTTTGCTTGCGCAAGATGTATATTATGATGGTGCAAGTCCTGTAAAAGAATTTTATTTATCTATTTTATTGGATAGAGCAAAAGGTGAAAACGTTATCATGTACAGCACAGAAGGTGGTATGAATATTGAAGACGTAGCACACGACACTCCAGAAAAGATATTCAAAGAATGGGTTCACCCCGGGGGTATGTTACAAGGTTTTCAGGCACGTAAAATTGCTTTTAACCTTGGGCTTACTGGCGAAGCACAAAAAAGCTGTGTAAAATTTGTAACGAATTTATACAATGCATACGTAGGGTTAGATTGTGGAATGTTAGAAATAAATCCACTTTTTAAAACAAGCGATGATAAAATAATAGCGGTAGATTGTAAGATGAATGTAGATGACAGTGCATTGATGCGCCATGCAGATGTAGCAGCATTGAGAGATGTAAGTGAGGAAGATCCTGCAGAAGTAGAAGCCGGACAGTTTAACCTAAACTTTGTAAAGCTTGATGGAAATGTAGGCTGTATGGTAAATGGTGCAGGACTTGCAATGGCTACTATGGATATGATAAAACTAAGTGGTGGAGAGCCTGCAAACTTTTTAGATGTTGGAGGAAGTGCAAATGCAACAACCGTAGAAGCGGGTTTTCGAATCATAATGAAAGATCCAAAAGTAAAAGCAATATTGATAAATATATTTGGCGGAATCGTTCGTTGCGATAGGGTGGCACAAGGTGTTATAGATGCTTACAAAAGCATAGGCAACATAAATATTCCAATAATTGTACGTTTGCAAGGTACCAATGCAGATGTAGCTAAAAAATTAATTGACGAAAGTGGTTTGAAAGTGCAAAGTGCTATTTTGCTGAGCGAAGCTGCGGAGTTGGTAGGTAAAGCGGTAGCGTAAGTTAGATACAAGATTATTAGACATAAGATGTTAGATAAAATCCCATTTGCCTTTGGTAAGTGGGATTTTTGTTGAGTGGGCAAAAGCGCAATGATTGAACTTTAGTGGCGACGCTCCGTTCAACAGTATATCTTTTGGCATCTTTTATAGAAGCGTAGATTATGGGGTATAAATCCAAGCCCTTCTGCCTGCGGCGTCCACCCCTCCGTAGGTGGGGAATTAAGCGAAGTGTAATTGTTAAATTTTATTATAGTTTAGTTTAAACAATTTTTTTATAGTTATTTTAGTCCTTTGCAGAAATTAATATTTATAATTTTTACCTTTTTATTTACGACAATGTCTTTTGGGCAAATAAAGGAAAATCAAATTTTTGAGTCATCAAAAGGAAATTGGGAAGTACCTATAAAAAATTATAAGAAGGTATCTCGTAATACATGCAAAAGAAATTTAGGTTGTGAAAGTAATTGCTGTATAGATAATGACTCTTTACTTTGTAGTAGATTTAATATTAATTTGCTTATAATAAATACTGATAGCGCTTACTTAGTAAAAGCTCTCCACGCAGGAGAAGTTGTTTTGGCAACGGAAATAGATAGTTTAAAATTTATTGTTTTGATAAAGTTTGGTAATTATTTTATTTCATATTATCCTATACAAAAACTAACTGTAAAAAAAGGAGAAAAGATTAATTCAGGTAAAGAAATTGGCACGTTGGCAAAAGATTTAGATGATAATTTTAATCTTGAAATTAGTCTCTACTTTAAAGAAAGAGAATTATGTGCGAAAGATTGGATAAATTGGAAATATAAGAAACTCTAAATTATATATCTAATACAGTAGATTAAAAACAAAATATGTTTTGCTTGACACAATTTTATTAATTGCACAAATGATTTTTTCTTAGGCTTAATTTTAAAAAGCAAAGATTAAACTTTAGTGTTGTCCCCCTATCGGCGGATCAACAGTATATCTTTTGCTATCTTTTATTGAAGAGGAGATTATTGAGTTAATAAACACATCTGTTCTTTTACAACTTACAGGTATTGCCGAAGTTAAAGAAATAAAATTGCGTCCGCCTTTACTAACTGAAGCTGATTAAAGATAAAATGTTGTCGATATATTCCACCGTTAAATTTTTAACGTCAAGTTGGATATGCTGCCCACAGAATTACAAAAGTTGAAAAACTGCTTCCGTAGCCTGCATTTTGGATACCAATGTTGCGTAGCTGTATTGGGTAGCTACACTTACACCTATACTAGAGGTGTTCTTACCCATACCAGTAGCATAGCTTGAAATTTGGAAATGTCAAAACTATTTCTTAACTTTACATAAAGTATATATACTTTATGTATTTTTCAATTAATACTTAAAGCCTTCTCTACACCTATACCAGGTATCTCCACCCAAAACAGTAGCATAGCTTGAAATTTGGAAATATCAAAACTATTCCTTATCTTTACATAAAGTATATATACTTTATGTATTTATACTTTATACTAAAAGCTATGGCAAATAAATCAAGATTCATTGTTGCAGAAAGTAGTATTAAAGCGTTTTTTAAAGATGGCGATGGAAAAGTTTTTAATAAGGAACAGCTAAGTGAAATATTAGAGCAAAATAGGGTTTTGTGGAATTTGCCATTTTCTATGAATGTCGATAAGTTTATCGAAAAGCTATTGAGCAGCGAAATATTATCAAAACGAGAAATTATTTTTAATGGTATCTATTCAAAAAAGGAGAGGTATTTGGTATCCGATGCTACACTTTTTCAAGTGGCTGTTTCTTTAGTAAACAAATCTTACTTATCACACTATTCGGCTGTTTACCTTCATAACCTGACATCTCAGATTCCTAAAACAATTTACATTTCATTTGAGCAAAGTAAAAAAAACAATGTTGTTAGGGAATTAAAACAAAGTGCAATAGATTCGGCTTTTTTAAAACCACAAAGAAAATCTACTACAACTACCATATACGAGGGATATACATTTCTGTTACACAATGGTATGTATTCAAATCGTTTGGGAGTTTATTCATTAAACGATTTGCCAATAACTAATATCGAAAGGACATTAATTGATATTGCTGTGAGACCAGGAAATGCTGGTGGTGTTGATTCAGTTTTAGATATATATAGAAATGCGGTTGATAAAATCTCAATGAACAAATTAGTAGCAACCTTAGATAAATTAAACTTTATATACCCTTATCACCAAACAATTGGATTCTATCTTGAAAAGGCAGGGTTAGCTGAAAGTAAATTAGAAATTTTACGGCAACGGGAAATGCTATTTGATTTTTACCTTACTTATGAAATGATTGAAAAAGAGTACAATAAAACTTGGAGGCTTTATTACCCTAAGGGAATGTAATATTTTCAAATTTTTGTAAGACAAAATCAAAATAGTAATTAAAATCGTGTAACTCTACATAAGGAGAAATGGTGTCTTTTACACTTTGCCAGTTGTCTACATGAATATTTTTGTTGTTTCTAATCTGTTTTATAAAACTGGTCGGTACTTTCTTTGCTTGAAAGATGTGTTGAATAAGTTCTATGTTTTCTTTCGTTGATGGGTCAATTTCATGCATTCCCATAATTAAATGAATGTCATAAAAATCTCTTGCCCTTGCTCTGGGGCTAAATGAAGCAATAACTTCTTTATATTCTGGTATTTGCTGGCATATAGCTCTAATTTTTTCAAATACAATCATTTCAGGAGTATAAACATAAATTTTATAACCATCAACATCAATCGCAACCTTATGTCCGACATGTTCAAATTTGCTAAATTCTAATTCAAAAACTGGTGAATTATCTGGATTAACAGAAACAGCTCCTCTTCTTAATTTATCAATATTTCCTTTACTCTCATCATACTTTTTTTTAGCAATGACTTTAAACTCAACTTTATAACCACCCCAAAAATCAGCAACTTCTTCACGAATTTTCTTAGGTTTATTTAAAAATTTATAGTCAATTATTACAAAATCGCTTTCAAGAAAAGTTTGGGTTAAAGTGACTTCAATTCTTTTTGAAATAGTAATCTCATCTTCGCTAAAGTCGCCGTCTTCAATAGAGTAATCTAAATCATATGATGTTCTAGATATTGTCTCATCTTTGAGTTTATATGCTAAATCAATAGCATTTCCACCTTTTAAAACCAATGTTTCTACTAGTACGTCGTCAGAGGCAAGAGCTATAAGAGCAATTCGTTTTATTTTGTTTACTAAATCTATTTCCATTTAAAATGATTTTATTTAAAGTGCATTGTCATAAAATTTACCCACAACGTATAACCATAAGTTGTATAGAAATCGAGTCATAAGTAAATTTTTATTTCTACTCTAAATACAATTTCTTGTAAGCATTTATTAATCCATTTGTGCTACTATCATGGTTATGTACTTCATCACCATTCACCAATTCTTTTTGAATATTTACTGCTAATTTTTTACCCAGTTCTACTCCCCATTGGTCAAACGAAAAAATATTCCAAATAACGCCTTGTGCAAATATTTTATGTTCGTAAAAAGCTATTAATTCCCCCAAACTAAAAGGCGTTATTTTATTTATTAAAAATGAATTGCTGGGTCTATTGCCTTCAAAAATGCGGTATACATTTTCATGGTTTGAGCCATTCATCAATGCTTCTGATTGTGCAAAATAGTTGCTCATCAATATCATTTGTTGCTCTCCTATGGGGTTGTGGCTTTGTGCTGCTGCAATAAAATCTACCGGTATTATTTCTGTGCCTTGGTGTATGAGTTGGTAAAATGCATGCTGGCCATTGGTGCCAGGCTCTCCCCAAATAACGGGGCCTGTTTGGTAGGTTACTTTATGTCCATTTCTATCTACGTACTTACCATTGCTCTCCATATTGCCTTGTTGAAAATATGCAGCAAACCTATGTAGGTATTGGTCGTAAGGCAAAATAGCTTCAGATGCAGTGTCATAAAAATTTCTATACCATATACCTACCAAAGCCATCAATACAGGTATATTTTTTTCAAAAGTTGTTTCTTTGAAATGCACATCAGTAGCATGCGCACCTTTTAGCAATTGCTCAAAATTATCATAACCTATGGTTAAGGCAATGCTTAATCCTATTGCACTCCATAAGCTATAGCGGCCACCCACCCAATCCCAAAAGACAAACATATTTTGTGGGTCTATACCAAATTTTTCTACATCTACTTTGTTTGTACTCAATGCTACAAAATGCTTTGCTATATCTTCCACACTGCCGCCATTTGCCAGAAACCAACTTCTTGCTGCATGTGCATTAGTCATAGTTTCTTGTGTGGTAAATGTTTTGCTAGCTATTAAAAAAAGTGTTTCATCTGCATTTATTTTTTTTAATGTTTCAGCTATGTGTGTACCGTCTACATTGCTCACAAAAAAAGTTTGTATACCATCTACCCAATAAGGTTTTAAAGCTTCTGTTACCATTACAGGGCCAAGGTCGCTACCGCCAATACCGATATTTACAATGTATTTTATTTTTTTACCTGTATAGCCCTTCCAGTTTCCATTATGTAAATTGGTACAAAAGGTTTTCATTTGTTGCAATACCGCCTGTATATCGGGCATTACATCTTTGCCATCAAGCATTACAGATGCACCACTAAAATTGCGAAGAGCAGTGTGCAACACAGCTCTATCCTCTGTTTTATTTATTTTTTCTGCAGCAAACATGGCATCTATACCATCTTTTAAACCACACTCATTTGCCAAGTCTATTAATAACTGAAGTGTTTCTGCATCAATATTATTTTTAGAAAAATCAAACAGTATGTTTTCTGTTTGTATGGAATAGTTTATAAAACGATTGGCGTCAGTAGCAAACAAATCTTTTATATGTGTTTGTTTTTTTGCTGAATAGGCTGCTTCTAATTTTTTCCAAGCTTTTGTTTCGTTTGTTTTTACAGATGGGAACATAATATTTTCTTAATTTTTATTAATAAACTGCTTCAAAGATAAATAATCTTGCATGCTTATAAAGTCTGAATATTTTGCAAGGTCATTGATTAATCTTTCTAGTCTTTGCAACAAAAATATATCATTTGGTTTTTTTGTATAATTCGGCATTGTGTAATTGTTAATGTTTGTAAACTCCCATGGGTGAAAATACAAACACAGGTATCCATCTTTTTGTAATGTTTGCTTACACAATTTTAAAAATAACCAATAAGGGTAATTTTTAAAACCTAGCCAAAACAAAGGTAGACGTACAACTGGCGATACACTCGCAGGCATACGAACCATATTTTCATCTCTATAAACTGTTCTTGGTAAATGAAAATTATTGTAGCGCCCTGGTATAAATGTAGGGTTTATAGAAGAATCGTATATATAACCAGCCTTTATAACTTCCGCCATTTCTACCTTGCGCATACGAGGCATACGAAGCCCTGTTACTTTTTTGCCAGCTATATCTTCTAAAACCAATCTTGATTGTAAAAGATGCTCGTTTATAAAATCAGAGTGGTAAAAAGTATGTGAAGCTATTTCATGTTTTGCTGCTAAAGCCTTTATGCTATCAGCAAAAGTTTGTGCAAAATTTGCTGTGGTAAATAGGGTAGTGGTTAAATCATATTTTTCCCATAAAGGGATTAATGCATCCAGTCCTTTTTTGCCTACTTCCATTTGCTCATTTGGAGAAATAGCATGTTTGTATTCCAAAGGCATATCAAATTCCTCTACATCAAAACTTAATAAAGTATACGCCTTCATACAATATTTGTTTCATTAATGATGTAATGTGGGCGCTGCTTGCTTTGCATAAATAATTTTCCAAGGTACATGCCTATAATTCCCAGTATCATTAATTGTATGCCACCAAAAAAAGCAATGGTAACAATTACAGAGGCCCAACCAGATATTGTAGCGCCAGAAAAATAACTCATTACTGCATAAGGAATGTAAAACAAAGTAGAAAACGAACATATAAAGCCAAGATAAATAGCAATTGTTAATGGTTTTGTGCTAAAAGAGGTAATTCCTTTTAATGCGAGCTCCAACATTTTTTTAAAACTATATTTTGATACACCACTGGCTCTTTGTGCAGGTGCATACTCTATAGATACTTGTTTAAATCCAAGCCATTTTACCATCCCTCTCCAAAACAGGTCATATTCTTTTATCTCTCTCAATACGTTTACAACTTTTTTATCGAGTAGTCTAAAATCTGCAGTTCCTTTTTCTAATTCTATTGATGATAGTCGGTTTAGAATACTGTAAAATAAATTACTCGTTTTTCTTTTTACAAGCGGTATATCTTTTTCATCTTGCCTAATGGTATAAACTACATCATTGCCTGCTTCCCATAAAGATAATAATTGCGGCAGTAATGATGGTGGGTGTTGCATATCGCCATCCATACTTATTACTGCATCAGCATCGCTCATATCAAGCCCAGCTTTTAAAGCATTTTGGTGACCAAAATTTCTAGAAAAAGAAATGTAATTTACCTCACTATTTGCCGCAGCTAATTGTTTAATAAAAGCCAAGCTGTTATCACTGCTTCCATCATCTACAAAAATAATATTATACAAGTAGGGGAGTGGGGTAAAAACATTTTTTAAGGCATCAAGCATTAAAGTAAGGTTGCTTACCTCATTATAGACTGGGATAACGATAGTAATTTTTTTATTCATACATTATTTAAATTAGCTGTATTTATTATCAATGTAAAATTACTAAAATACTTACTCTTTTTATATCTTTAAGGAATTGGTAAATGTTTCGTAAGATATAAATTAAATTGTAAAGCAATAATTAATTATTTTATTGAAAAGTTAGATTCAAATTTTATACATTTTATAACGAAATATTTTTAAAAAAATTATCAATAATTGGAATATGGAACTTATGTTTAACAAAGAAACTAATTCGCTATAAATAAATACGATGTTGCTTACTTTAATTTAGAAGCTCTCATTGTATTAAAATAATTATATCTTGCAAAAAAAATCTAATTTAATCTGATACAAGCAAATTGCTTCACTATTTATTATTGAAAGCATTCATTCGGTTATGTATAAAGCAGAATCGAAAACAAATTTTTATATGGACAAAAATTACTATAAAGAATATTTTTCATTAGAGAGAAATCATTGGTGGTTTAAAGTAAGGGCTAAGATTATACTTTTATTGATAGATAAAAGCTTGGCAAAAAATAAGGATAATAATAGAACAGTATTAAATATAGGAGCTGCCACAGGTAAAACAAGCGAAATTTTAGCTAAGTATGGCGAAGTAACCTCACTTGAATATGATAAGGAATGTTGCGAATTTGTAAATGAAAATTTACCTATAAAAGTAATAAATGGATCTATTTTAGAATTACCCTTTGCTGATAATACTTTTGATTTGGTTTGTGCCTTTGATGTAATAGAACATGTAGAAGATGATAAACTTGCACTTGCAGAAATGAAAAGAGTATGTAAGCTAAATGGATTAATAACGCTTACTGTGCCAGCATTTAAGACCCTTTGGAGCCATCATGACATCGTAAACCATCATTTTAGAAGGTATACCAAAAGCAATCTCACTCAATTGTTTACTGGTAATAACCTTAATTATAATTTTACAACTTATTACAATAGTATATTGTTTTTACCTATTTTTATATTTAGATTACTTACTAAAATAATACCTCAAAATTGGATAAGAAAAGGCGCAGGCACTGATGCTACACTGGGCAGTGAGACTGGGGTAGTAAATAAAATAATGTACCAAATTTTTAATATTGAACTAACCTTATTAAAAGGAATGAAATTTCCATTTGGTGTTTCAATTTTTATGTCGGCTATAAAAAAATAAAATTTGTATGTTTGAAAGGGTAAAATTATTTTTCTCAAAAACACTTTTTGAAAATAAAAATTATGCAATTGGACTTTGGTTTTTGGTATGCTTATTAGCCATTACCAAAACGTTGAACAGTGGAAAATTTAATAACTACCTTATTTTTAAATATACTTTTTATAGTTTATTAAACGAACGCAACTTTTTTTTACCTCAGCCCGAAAATTTTCTGCATTATAATTTATATGGGCCTACTTTTAGTGTATTAATAGCACCGTTTGCAATATTACCAAATTGGCTTGGTTTGTCTTTGTGGATGTTGTTTAATGTATCTGTATTGCTCTTTGCTATAAGAAAACTCCCTATTAATGACATAGCAAAAAATGCCATAATTATTATTGCATTACACGAAAACCTAACCTCTATTTTAAGTTGTCAATTCAATCCTTCTATGACTGCTATTATTGTGCTTAGTTTTGTTTTTATGCACAACAAAAAAGATTTTTGGGCAGCTTGCTTAATTGCGTTGGGCACTTTAATCAAATTGTATGGTATTGTAGGGTTGGCATTTTTCTTCTTTTCTAGTAATAAAAAGCAATTAATTGTAGGATTAATTTTTTGGTTTGCTATTTTATTTACTTTGCCCATGTTGTTTGCTTCGCCACATTTTGTTATACAATCGTATACAGATTGGTATGTAGCAGTTACAGAAAAAAATACTTTAAATGCAGATTTAACAACTGCACAAGATATGTGTCTTATGGGGATTATAAGGCGTATTACACATAATCCTGCCATGGCAAATTGGCCTTATTTACTTTCAGGGGTTATACTTTTTTTATCAACTTATTTGCGCATAAGTCAATATAAGCATACAGCATTTAGGTTAATGTTGTTGGCTAATGTATTAATCTTTACGGTTATTTTTAGTACAAGTGCTGAATCTCCCACTTTCATAATAGCTTTTATAGGAGTTGCAATTTGGTTTGTTTTACAAACCAAGCCTTACAAATGGTATAATGTGGCATTGTTGGTATTTGCAATAGTACTCACCAGTTTTTCACCATCAGATTTAATTCCTACTTTTATTAAAGAAACATATATAAAACCATATAGTTTGAAAGCCCTGCCTTGTGTATTTATTTGGCTAAAAATTACATTCGAAATGTGGAGAAACGATTTTAAAAATTATAGATCTTTTATTCAATAATTAATGTGCGTTTTATTTTAGTACGACTTTACATAGCATGTATGGTGCGTAATACTTGTGCTACCATATCGTCGTGTACATCTAAATGTGTAACCATGCGTACTTGTGTAGCAGAAATAGGTAAACACAATATGCCGTTTTGTTTCATACGTTCACAAAAAGTTATAGGTCCACCTTCGCTTAGTATTTCAAAAATAATAATATTGGTTTCTACTGGCATCATTTTACCCACAAAATCTTTCTCCAATAATTCATGTGCAATTTGTTTTGCATGATGATGATCCTGCGCCAACCTATCCACATTATTATACAATGCATATAAACCCGCAGCAGCCATATAGCCAGCTTGGCGCATACCTCCGCCAAATACTTTTCTCACTCTTCTTGCTTTTTTAATAAAATCTGCTTTGCCTAATAATACACTGCCTATTGGTGCTCCTAAACCTTTGCTTAAGCAAATAGATATACTGTCAAACACTTCTCCATACTCTTTTGGTTGTTGTTTTTTTGCAACCAAAGCATTGAAAAGTCTTGCACCATCAAGGTGTAATTTTAAATTATGTTTATCACAAACAGCTTTTATTTTAATTATTTCATCTAATTCATAGCAACTACCACCACCTCTATTCCCTGTGTTTTCTAAACATACCAACGATGTATTTGCTTTGTGCACATCATCAGGATTTATACAGGCTTCTACATCTTCTGAAGTCACCAATCCTCTAATACCATCAATGTTTTTTACCTGTACACCACTATTAAAAGCAATCCCTCCACCTTCGTATATGTACACGTGGCTTACTTTATCACAAATAACTTCATCGCCAGGTTGTGTATGGCATTTAATGGCTATTTGGTTTGTCATAGTGCCTGTGGGGCAGTAAAGCGCCCCTTCCATTCCAAATAATGCTGCACAATATTTTTCTAATTCATTTACTGTTGGGTCTTCACCAAATACATCATCACCTACATGTGCTTCAAACATCACTTGCAACATTTGTGCACTTGGTTTTGTAAAAGTATCGGAACGTAAGTCTATCATAAAAACAAATTTAAACGATGTGTATTAAGAAATTAAATAAAGTTTTAAATAGTTTGTTGATAAAAAAATCCCGTAATTGAAAAGAATTACGGGATTTTTAAATTTAAATCTTTCGATTAGAATTGCTCCAACTTACTAAAGAAGAAACTTCCTTCTATTGCTGCATTATCATCGCTATCACTTCCGTGTACAGCATTTTCACCTATAGAAGAAGCATATTTTTTACGAATAGTACCTTCTTCTGCTTGAGCAGGATTAGTAGCACCTATTAATTTTCTAAAATCTTCTACTGCATTATCTTTTTCTAATATTGCTGCTGTTATAGGGCCACTGCTCATAAACTCCACTAATTCTCCATAAAAAGGTCGCTCACTATGAACTGCATAAAACTCACCAGCCTTAGCAGCACTTAAATGTACCATTTTACTAGCTACAATGCGATACCCAGCCGCATTTATCATTTCTAAAATACCACCAGTACTCCCTTTTTTTGTAGCATCTGGCTTTATCATTGTAAAAGTTCTGTTAGTCATTTTTTCTAATTTTTTTGCAAAAGTAGGGTAATAAGAACATAAGGCAAAATGTACAAATTATTAATTAGCTTCAAAATTTCATTTTAGCGAAAGTTGTTTAACATAGCATTAAATAACAATTATCCATATTTAACCTAATTTCATTACTTTTGCACGCATTTATGCAACCTATAAGCAATATATACCCACAATTGGCTACACCTAAAAAAGTAGTAATAACCATGCATCAAAAGCCTGATGGCGATGCAATGGGCTCTACTCTTGGGTTATATCATTTCCTTACTTTGCTTGGGCATAGTGCTACTGTAATATCACCTACCAATTGGGCTGAAAATTTGAACTGGATGCCAGGTGTAAAAGAAGTGTTGGATTATGAGAGAGATGCTACAGTTGGCAATAATATTATTGGAGAAGCAGATTTATTATTTTGTTTAGATTTTAATACCCTAAGCAGAACTAAAAATATGGAAACTGCTTTAGGTGATGCTTTAGGTGAGCGTATTTTAATAGACCATCATAGAGAGCCACAAGTAGAAAAATTTGCTTATGGAATAAGTGATATAAATAAAAGTAGCACATGTGAAATGGTATACGATTTTATTATGGCATCCGATAATGCTGATAAAATAAATACAATCATTGCAGAGTGTTTATATACTGGGGTAATGACAGATACTGGTTCATTTCGTTTTCCAAGTACTACAGGTAGCGTACACAGTATGGTAGCACATTTAAAAGAAAAAGGTCTTGTGCATGCACCCATACACGAATCTATTTTTGATAATAATACTGAAAGCAGGTTGCGTTTTTTAGGTAATGTGTTATTGAATAGAATGGAACTTTTTTATGAATACAATACTGCATTCATAGCCATACCACAGGCTGATTTACTTAAATTTGATATAAAAACGGGAGATACAGAGGGTTTGGTAAATTTTCCTTTAGGTATTGAAGGAATAAAATTTGCAGCAATAATAATAGATAGGGGAGAAGAAAGAAAATGTTCTTTTAGAAGCAGGGGAGATTTTGATGTAAATACTTTTGCTAGAACATATTTTAACGGTGGTGGGCATTTTAATGCAGCTGGTGGTGCTACAAATGATAGCTTGGAAAAGGCTTCAGAAGATTTTGTACATGCCATGAAACAACATAGAGAACAATTAAGTACTTATACATTTTAAAAATAAAACAAACAATGAGAAAGATTTCATTTTTATTAATACTTGCAGTTGTAGCTTTTTCTGCATGTAAAGAAAGTTATAAAAAAGGCAAAGAAGGTATGCAGTATAAAATTATTGCAGACGGAAAAGGTGATGTTGTAAAAACTGGACAATTTTTAGAGTTGCATTTTACAAACATTATTGGTGGTGCTGGTAAAAAAGATAGTGTTTTAAATAGCACAAGAGAGCAAGGAGCACCTCAAATTGTTCCATTCGATTCAGCTCAAATGCCTGGTGCTTATTTTGAAATATTTAAGCTTATGAGAAAAGGAGATAGTGTAAGCACCAAAACATCAGTAGATTCTTTAATTAAAAAGCAACCAGATAACGTTCCACCATTTATGAAAAAAGGAATGTTTATTTATACAAATATTAGACTTGTGAATATTTACAAAACACAAGAAGAGGCAGATAAAGCAAAACAAGCAGGTACGGTTGCTGCAGAAGCAGCGGCTAAATTAAAAGCTGAGACATTGGTAAAAGAAGATGATAAAACTATTGCTGCTTATTTAGCTAAAAACAATTTAAAAGCTTCTAAAACGGATAAAGGGACTTATGTAGAAACAACTACCCCTGGTGCCGGAGCAACACTTGATACAAACGTGTTTGTAAAAATTAACTACACTGGTAAAACGCTTGATGGTAAAATGTTTGATTCAAACACAGATCCTGCAAAAGGGCATGTGGAACCATTGTTAGTAAATCTTACCAACAATCCATCTCTTGGCAATGGTGTAATACCTGGTATGAGTGAAGGCTTGAGAATGATGCAAAAAGGAGCTAAAGGAAAATTATTTATACCATCAGGTGCTGGATATGGTGCAAGAGGCGCTGGGGCTGATATTCCTCCAAACGCTATCTTATTATTTGAAGTAGAAGTATTAGATATTCTAACAAAAGATCAAGCTAAAGCAGAAAATGCTATTCAACAAAAGAAAATGATGGAGCAACAAAAAGCTATGCAGGCTCAACAAGAAGTTGAACAAAAAAAGTATATGGATAGCTTAGAAAAAGCTGATCCTAAAAAAGCAGCAGAAATGAAGCAACAAATGCAACAGCAAATGATGCAACAGATGCAACAACAAATGCAACAACAACAAGGAGGTAGGTAATACTAACTTTTAAATAATAAATTAAAGAGGCTGTCTCCATAAAAAGAGACAGCCTCTTTTTTGTTTATAAATCAAGAGGGAATATTTATTTATTTTCCTAAAACCGCATCTATTACATGTACTACTCCATTGCTAGCACTTAGATTGGCTGTAGTTACAAAAGCAGCATTACCAGCTGCATCAGCAATTTTTACTTTGCCTCCTTCTAAAGTTGCATTTAATTTTTCGCCAGCAATTGTTGTAAAGCTTGCAGTGCCAGATCCATTTTTTATAGCAGCAAGTATATCATCTGCACTTACATTACCAGCTACTACATGTGCTGACAGCGTTTTTGAAAGTGCTTCTTTACTTTCAGGCTTCAATAAATTATCTAATGTAGTGGTTGGTATTTTTGCAAATGCATCGTTTGTTGGAGCAAATACTGTAAATGGCCCTGCACCTTGTAGTGCTTCCAATAAATTTGTAGCCTTTAATGCAACCAACAAAGTTGTATGTATTTTGGAGGCCCCAATTATTTCTGTAACACTACTTGTTTGAATAGGTGTAGGAGTTGGTACACTTGTTTTTGTAGGACTAATTGGAGTTGTCGCTACTACTGTTTTTTTTGCTGCTGCCATTGGCTGCTTTTCTTGTGCATAAGCACTACAAGCAAAAATAATAAGAAATGCTACCATGTTGGTAGATAAAAAAAACTTTTTCATAATTAATTTTTTAAAAGATTATTTAATTACTGAAAAGAATTTTAAAAGGTATCAAGCAATTTGCATAATGCATGCCAAAAAAAACATTTGTGTATAAGTAGCTTTAAAAAAGCATTATGTAATTGTATTGTGGTAATTATGTATTCGTTTAAGCCTATAACTAGAGCGGGTTTCAGTGTCTAAAACTGAAACCCGATTCATATTATTTTAACATATCTACTCTTTTAACTTAGTGGTGGGTGTCTCACCCACTACACCATAATACCCAATCTTACTTTAACATATCTACTCGTTTTCTAAAATCGTAATAAGCATTACTTTCTATAAATTGAATAGGTTTAGTTTTATTTTTTTTAAAATAATCATTCGCCATTTCTTTTAATAAATCTTTATCTAATCGACTATTATTACTTAAATATTTTGCTATAAGGATGATGAGCTTTTTATGTTCTTTAAAACAGATATCTACTTCTTTTCTACATTCATCAATAATAAACTGTGCTTGTTTTTCGTGCTCTGCAGTAAAAGTAAACTGATAAGCATTACCCCCATATTGATGTATGTTCATCTTAAAAGGGTCGCCCGCCATACCAAAGTCTCTTACAATTTGATGTGCATTCATTGTGATTTTTTCTAAATCTCCTCTAACTCCGGTTGTATTATTTTCTGTGCCAAATATAAGTGCTTCTGCAAGGTAACCGCCAAGCCCAATTCTTATTTGATCTTTTAATAACCTATAAGTAATAATTTCTTCTGGTAAAAGTATGTATGCAAAACCATTGCTTTCGCTATCAACTGTTCTAGTTATAATGTATTCTGGCAATACTTTTGCAAACATCATTGCTGCTACTGCATGGCCAGCCTCATGCACCGCTACAATGGCTTGTAAATCGCTTAAAGTGCTTTTGCGCAACGAATTTATTTTTTGCAAAACAACAAAGTTTTGTTTGCTTACTACTTTTCCATTTCTTACAAAACCAATTACAAATTGTTCATTGGTAAAATCCCACAAAATGGTATCTATATTGTTTAGATTTTCTTCTGATATGTGAAGTATAATTTTTGTAATGTTGCTTTCTACCAAGTTGCGTATGGTGCTTATTATAGGTCGCACTCCCTGTGTTGGAAAAACACCTTCACTGTACAACATATCTTTTACAGCTTGTGTAAATTGTAGTTTTAGTTTAAATTTTTTCTTAGCTGTTTCTGCAATTAATTTTAAATGAAGGGTAATTAAATGTTCAAAGTTTTTATGAGAAAATGCATGGTAAATTAAATGATTATTTCCTAACCTAGCTATTTGCTCATTTCTAAACCTGCTTTGTAGTGCGGTTTTTATGTCTGATATATTTATTTTAAGTGTAAAGCGCCTAAACTCGTCTGCATCAATATCCGGGTTTATGTTGTTACTCATAGAAAAAGCTTCATCTAAATTACCTACCACAAAA
Source organism: Ferruginibacter sp. (assembly GCA_043770525.1). Taxonomy (GTDB): domain Bacteria; phylum Bacteroidota; class Bacteroidia; order Chitinophagales; family Chitinophagaceae; genus Ferruginibacter. The sequence goes on along the minus strand of JAYVID010000214.1, from coordinate 25,141 downwards.
ATGAGGCTTTTAGATAAATCCATTTTTTTAAAAGCATATTGTTCTTCTAAGATTTGTGTTATTAAATCAATAAGACTTTGTAGATCTGGTAATGTTTTAATATGGCTAGCAACCTCTCTATAATCGGTAAATGTTGCATCGTTCATTTCATAAATACCAGTACAAAAAATATCTGTAAGAAAAATCTCTTCATCTTTAAATGGCACTTTACCATCGCTTCTATCAATAGTGCTATCTTGATATCCAAAGTTGAAAGCAGTTATGATATCGTACATTTCTTTTATTCCTTTTTTTACAATACCATTTACAACTTGCACTCCATTCTTTTTTGCAGCAGTAAGTATTTGTATTACTTTTTTTGCCTTGGTAAGGTAATAGGTGCTACCATCTGGCTCGTATAAAAGTTCGCCACTATCAAGCAAATCCCAAATAATGCGAAGGCTTGTATTGTTTACTTCTTTGCCTTGTTCGTCTTTTGTTTTTGCAAATTGAAATTCGTCTAATACAATAATGGGGCTGGTTTCATTAAATTGTACCAATTGTCTGGTAAGAGAATATTTTAAAAAAGAAGAGCTTGCTCCAAACTCACCCATGTCAAAACGCAATAAATAATTTTCATAGGAGAGTAGTTGACTCAATCTTTTTATAAGAGCCGTTTTTCCACTACCTGTCATACCCCACAGGTTAATAATAAGTGGCCTTAATTGGTTTTCTGGAAAAAGCCACCAAGGTAAAATTACATCAGCTAACTCATCTATGATTCCATCTATCCCTATAAATTCTTTTTTGAGTTGTTTTGTAGCAGTAGCAAGTAGTGCTTTTTTATTGTCTATTGATGCTCTGTTCTTTTGTTGCATATTTATTTTTTCAGAAAATAAATGTACGAATTAAATTGATTTGCAGTTTAATAGAAAAGTTAAGTGGTGAAAATATGATTATATAATTTTACATTTCCGCTGCCATCTTCAATACATCTTCTTCCATTTTTAATTTATAAGCAGTTAATATTTTTGCAATATTTTCATTACTTGTAGCAAGTATTTGTGCAGCCAATATACCCGCATTCTTTGCCGCATTAAGTGCTACTGTAGCCACAGGGACACCATTGGGCATTTGTAATATTGATAATATAGAATCCCACCCATCAATAGAGTTTGAAGATTTTACTGGTACACCAATAACAGGTAGAGTAGTGTAAGCTGCAACCATACCTGGTAAATGTGCTGCACCACCTGCGCCAGCAATAATTACTTTTATCCCTTTTGCGCTTGCTTCCATTGAGTATGTACGCATACGATCAGGTGTGCGGTGAGCAGATACTACAGTCATATCAAAAGCAATATCAAATTCTTTTAAGATATCTGCTGCGGCTTGCATTACAGTAAGATCGCTTTTGCTTCCCATTATGATGGCTACACTTGCATTCATGTTGTATTTATTTTGATATTACTTTTAAAGTATGTTTTATTTGATTGGCTTTGTGTATGAGTTCTTGTGCTTCATTACTCATAATGGTTACGTGCCCCATTTTTCTACCAGGCTTGGTTTGTTTTTTACCATAAATATGCACAAATACATTGTCCATAGCAAGTACTTCTTTTAATCCTTCATAAACTGCATCGCCAGTATGCCCTTCTTCGCCTACAAGGTTTACAATTGCAGAAGGTAAAATATGATCTGTATTGCCGAGTGGATAATCCAACATTATACGCCACAGCATATCAAACTGGCTGCTATAGCAAGCTTCAATACTATGGTGACCGCTATTGTGTACTCTTGGTGCTGTTTCGTTTACAAAAATATTATCTTCATTATCTACAAAAAGCTCCACTGCAAATATGCCCGCACTTTTTAGTTCTTTTACCACTTTTATTGCCACAGCTTCTGCTTTCCACATTGTTTTTTCTAAAATTACTGCAGGGCTCACTTGGTAGCTTAATAAATTCAATCGTTGGTCTACAACCATATCTACTGGTTCGTAAATAGCCGTTTCTCCTGTTTGGCTAACGGCTACAATCATAGATATCTCTTTCTTCACTGCTACCATTTTTTCTAAAACGGCCGCTGCATCAAATCCATTTTTTATATCATCAGCTGTTTTAAGAAGTTGTACTCCTTTTCCATCGTAGCCACCTTCTGCAATTTTATGGGCTGCGGGTAAAAAGTCTACATGGTTTTGTAAATCTTCTTTTGAGTTTGTAATTACAAAGTTGCTGGTAGGAACTTCTATTTTTTTGTAAAACTGCTTTTGGGTAATCTTATTTTTAATAATCTGTAAGGCCGAAGGACTAGGAATAACCTTTACACCCTCTGCTTCTAATTTAAACAGCGCTTCTACATTTACATTTTCAATTTCTATTGTAATTACATTTAAGGATTTTCCAAAATTGTAAACATCTTCAAAATTAGTGATGCTGCCCAATACAAAATGATGACAAAGATGTGCAGCAGGGCAGCTTGTGTCGTTTTCCAGAATAAAAGTTTCTACTGGGTAATTTGTAGCTGCTTGTAATAACATTCTTCCTAGTTGGCCACCTCCAAGTATACCTGCTTTTATCATATTGCAAACTTAGTATAAACAAAAGAAAGGAAACCTAATTCATTGGGAAAATTTATGATTCGGCTATAACTATCTGTTGCAATTAAAATCGTAGTAAATGTTGCAAACTTTTTTAAAAAAAATATCAAGTTTATAGATATTATAAATTACAAACTGCTGTTTAAAACACTAGTGTGGATGAAGATGCTCTAAAATTATTAGTTTGTAATGTAAAATAAGTAATTAACATTTCTATAAAATTATTTGGTATAGTATTTGGTTTAGTTCAAAAGCAGCAATTCAAGAGGTCAATTTTTTGTTGTATTTTATAAATCAAAAAGTCACTAAATGAAAAAAACAGCCTTATTACTAGCAATAACTTTATTTACATTTATTACAACTTTTGCACAAAAATATAAAAATAGCTCCGAGTACAAAACCGCAGCAGGTATTAAATTTTTAGATGGGGCAGGTTTAACTTTAAAGCATTTTTTGAATGATAAAGCTGCTTTAGAAGGAATAGCATATTTTTATGGAAATGGAACAAGAATAACTGGTTTGTATGAAATTCATTTTGATATAGCAGGTGCCGAGGGTTTAAAATGGTATGTAGGGCCTGGTGCTCACATTGGTCTATACCAAAATAGATACAGAGGTGGAGGCACATTTATAGGTATTGATGGAGTACTTGGTTTAGATTATAAAATTAAAAATGCACCGCTCAATTTATCGCTTGATTGGCAACCCTCTTTTGAATTTGGAGACTTAAGAGGATTTGTAGGTAGTTGGGGAGGTTTTGCTTTGCGGTATACTTTTTAATTGTTAAGTTAATTTTATTGCTTATTTTCATTTTTAAAAATAAATGAAAAAGCAGCTCACTACAATATTTTTATTATTCTTTTTTTATGCAAACTTATTTGCTCAAGTAAAAAAAGTTGATGCTATAAAGGAAATTCAAACTTGGCAACAAGAATTAAATGATGAATATAAGAATAGAGCTAAAAGTCCATTAAATGCTGAGGATTTTAAAAAATTTGAAGGTCATACTTTTTTTGAAATAGATACCACTTATAGAGTAATTGCAAAAATAGTACTTTCAAAAAGCAAGGTAGAAATCCCCTTTAAAACAAGTACCACAGCTATTCAAACCTATACAAAATATGCAGATTTGCATTTTACTTTAAAAGGAGTGAAGCAAGTTTTAGCTGTTTATCAATCTAAAAGTTTGATGAGTATGCTTGAATATGTAAATTATCTTTTTCTCCCATTTTTTGATGAAACTACTGGAAATGAAACTTATGGTGCAGGTAGGTATATAGACTTACGCATACCTAAAAAGGGCAATAAAATAATACTAGATTTTAATAAAGCCTACAACCCTTATTGTGCTTATGCTACAGGGTTTTCTTGCCCTAAAGTGCCTGCTGAAAATGAATTGAAAACTAAAATTTTAGCTGGAGTAAAATACAATATAACCCATTAAAAATATAATTATGCGTTTAAAAATTTCTATACTACTTGGTTTTTTATCTATTTTTTTCGTACAGGTAAATGCACAAAAGAGAACTACAAAAAAAATACAAATAGATAGTTCAAAAATTGAACAAATTGTAGAAGTATCTTGTGGGCAGTGCCAATTTAATATGACAACACAAGAAGGCTGCGACTTGGCAGTAAAAATAAATGGTAAAACTTATTTTGTAGACGGTACAAAAATAGATGAACATGGAGATGCCCATGCTGATGATGGTTTTTGCAAAGCAATAAAAAAAGCTATAGTAAAAGGTAAAATTGTAAAAGGTAGATTTAAAGCTACTTATTTTAAATTGATATAATTTATTTGCTTGGTTGTAAATTCATTATCCAACCATTATTTAGCCTGTTTTTTATTTTTGAAGATAGCACAGCATTTCTTAACCCTGTTGTTAATATCTGAGAGCCAGCTGCTGCTGCAAAACTTACAATAGGAGATAAATTTGCATTGCTTACAATTGCAGAAGCGGTGCCTGCAAAACCAATGCCCACAAAAGAATAAATAATTTCACTAGCTGGTCTAAACTTGCTGTATTTTCTAAACCCAGTAATATCTTTTATAAATATAACTTGCGATGGTTGTGCAATTTGCAATATTTTTTTTCTAGGGGTAAGTGTGATGGTACTATCATTTAAAGATGTTACTCTACCTTCTATCTCTTGTTGTTGTTCAAAATATCCATTAAAACTTAATCGCACCAAGTCTTTCAATTTTATAACTACTGTTTTGCTACTATCCGTTTTTGAAAACGATAATTTTGTTTGAGCCTCTATTGTAAATGTGAAGCATACAAATAAAAAGGATAAAATTAGTTTCATTGCTAAATTTTTAAAATGATTTGTAATAATTGAAACATAAAAGTAAGAATTTACTTGTATTTCACTTCTTTTTGCTTAAATTACTTCATTAAAAAATTAAAACATCTTTATATGAAAAAAATAATTTCATTTTTTGTATTATCTACAGTTTTATTTTCTTGTAAGAAAGATTTAAATAACCAAGAAATAGAAACTGATAAACCTGTTGCATTAAAAAGTATTAATGAAATAAATTCAATCATTAAACAAGAGTTAAATATTACAGGCACATTTAATTGGTCTACTGCATCTGATGATATGATATGGAGTGCACTAGAGCAAAGCGATCATATAGCTTCTATAGGTTATAAGCCAGCCGCAGAAACTAATATAAATGATAAAATACATACCATAGATATTGCGACTGCTGAATGGAAAGCAGCTAAAGAATCAATTTTGCAAATTATATTATCAGAAGAAATAAAAACAAATAAAGATTTATCAATTGGAAACATGGAAGTTTGGCAAGAAAATGTATTGCCAGTTGTAAATGTTGAAATTAAAAACCTTGCTACCATTTCTAAATTAAGAGCTTCTAATTTATTGAGATATGTAGAGCCAATGGGATATGAGGCATACGGTATGGGTCCTGATGTAGCTACTAGAGCAGCAAGCAGTAGTGGTTGTGGCGGTAATGTGGCAGATAATTCAATAGTAAATGGAGTGCATTATACAGTAGCTTCTCCCAATACAAAAGTATCATGGAACTATGCATCACATGGCATACAAAATGCATGGGCAAAAAGTACAGGTGCTGGTATAAAAGTTTTTATTATTGATGGAGGGGCGGCTTATAGCCAAGAGAATTTAGGTACAACTTTTAATCAAGGTGCATCAACTGGTAGAACAGTTGAAAAAATTGTAACACTTCCACGTTCTACTATTTTCGGTATTCCTTATGGAGCTTATGAAACACCTAATGATGATTGTGGGCATGGCACATCTATGGCTGGAGCATGTGCAGCACCTAGAGGTACTGATGGCAATGCTTGCGGCGTAGCATACAGTTGCAACTTGGTTACTTGTCGTGCTGCAGAAGATGTTTTTCTTGATGCATCCAAAGAAGTAAAAGGAGTGAGCGATGCTTATGTAAATGCTGCCAATAGAGCAGATGTAAAAATAATAAGCATGAGCATGGGTAAACTTACTAGTAGTGGCCAAATGGAAGATGCTATTAGATATGCAAATGGAAAAGGTAAATTGATGTTGTGTGCAGGTGGTACATCTTTTGGTTGGAGTGCAGGTTGGGTAGGAGTAATTTTTCCTGCATGGATGAGCGAAGTGCAAGCCATTACAGGGGTTAAACAAAATACTGCTTTTACACGATGCGATGATTGCCATACAGGCAGCGAAATAGATTTTGTAGTAGTGATGGAAAGGGCAGGAGATAATATGCACTCACTTTCTTTGGCTATGACGGGTGATGCACCAAGTACTGTAGGTGGCTCATCGGTAGCTACAGCTACATGCGCAGGTATGGCTGCTTTGGTTTGGAGCCGTTTTCCTACTTATACTGCTAGCCAAGTTGTAGATAAATTAAAAACTAGCTCAAGCAATTATCCAACAAAAACGGCTTCATTTGGTTGGGGCAAGCCTAATGTAGATATAGCAACAAATTAATGTACTAATCGTTCAATAAAGAATGCCTTTCATTAAGTTGAAAGGCATTTTTAGTATAGGTTATAATAAATTATTTAGAGCCAAATCTATACAAAAATGACCGTTTTGGCTCCCAATTTACAATATTGTTTTTACAAATAGTTTATCTAAACTTATTACATTATCTATCAAACCTATACTATTAATGTTGTGTGTAAAAGTTTTTGTAGTAATTAATGTAATGAATAATTGTTTGCTTGTGTTGGTTTCTTCTTTGAAAGCTCTTTTTTTATTTTCAAGTTGAACAGCATACTTTTTATCTATTGAAAAATCATTTTCATAAAATTTTATTTCGCAAATATTGATACAATTGTCATTTCTATTTATTACCAAATCTATTTGTGCACCATTTTTATTTTCCGTTTTGCTTTTCCAAATTGATGTTTCAGTATATACGCCAGCTATACTCAAGGCTTGCTTTATAGCTTCGGTATGTTTTAAGCAAATTCTTTCAAAAGCTAAGCCACTCCAGCTTTTCCAACTTGCAGTGTTGCTTAGCAGTCCCCAAGTTCCACTTACCCCTGTTCTATTTGTTTCCATAAATTTAAAATAGAAAAGCGAAAACTCATCCGTAAGTTTGTAAATGCCATCTTTTGCTTGATTACCCATAGGAAGGTACAAGGTTATAAATCCTGATAGCAATAGCTCGTCTAAGAAATCTGTAGCACTGCCTCCTGTAGGTAACTTACATGCTTTTATTAGTTGTGTTCTATTAAGCCCCATAGGCTTGTTTGCCAATGCTCGTATTATTTTTATATATCTATCTGGCTTATCAAATAAAGAGTGAAAAAGCTCTGTAAACTCATCATACATCCACCCAGCTTTTATAAAGCATGCTTGGTCTATTATTTGCGTAGCACTTAAGCCAGGTTTTATATGGCTTAAGTATTTGGGTATGCCACCCAATGCCATATAAAGCTGTGTAATTTGATAATGATTTAGGTTTATTTTTCTTTTTTTTAAGAATTGTGCCGTCTCTGAAAGTGAAAAGGGTAACAATGCAATTTTTTGTGTAAGCCTATTGTGCAACCCTGCTTTGTTTCGTACAATATTTTTTATCATCCAACTTGCAGATGAACCACATAAAATGATAGCTATATTGTTTTGTAAACTTGCCCAAGTATTCCAAAAATTTTCAAATGCAGGTAAAAAATTAGATTTAAACGTTTGTATCCATGGAAATTCATCTAAAAAAATAACGATTTTTTTTCTCCTTAATTTCTTTTTTAATAAAAGCACCATTTGGTCAAATATTTCAAACCAATCATTTGGAACAGGTAATTGAATGCCGTCATTTAAATCTATGCACATTTTTTTTACAAACTGTTTCTTTTGCAGTTTTGTGCTAATCTTTTTTATGCCTACATATTCAAATGTAATATCTTTTTTTAGGTAAGTTTTTATAAGGTATGTTTTGCCTACACGTCTTCTTCCAAATACAGCTGCTAATTCTGCTTTGTCAGAGTTTAATACATCATCTAATATATTTTTCTCTGCATCTCTGCCTATAATTTCTGCTTCTTTCATATTCTGTTTTATTAGCCAAAAGTATATCTTTTTATTAGTTTTGGCTACAAAAATGTATTTTATTTATAGCCAAAAGTGTCTTTTTATTATAGATTTGGCTTAGTATAATTGAAAATAAGTTATAATAAACAATTGATAAACAATATAATAATAAAAATTTTAATTACAAAAAAAGTACTTATTTTATTGTAATTTGTGTAAATATTATTTACTGTTTTTAATTTATTTTTAGTTAAATATTTGTACTTTTTAAACTTGAATAATCTTTTTAATAACTGCTAATAGTTTTTTACCCAAAATGTATTTAGTTTGTATTTTTATAAACTTAATACGCTCATTAAATGACAACAGATTTTTCTTGGCTTAGTAGATCAGAATTATTGATAGGTAAAGAAGCATTGCAAAAACTTGCCAATAGCCATGTAATGGTAGTAGGGCTTGGTGGAGTAGGCTCTTATGCAGCAGAGTTTATTGCACGAACAGGTATTGGTAAAATGACTATTGTGGATGGCGATGTGGTAGACCCAACAAATAGAAATAGACAATTGCCTGCACTAGCTACTAATCATGGAGTATCTAAAGCTTTAATAATGGCAGAAAGATTGCAGGCTATAAATCCTGAGCTAGAATTAAACATAGTACAATCATTTGTAAACCCAGAAATGGTGGAGCAGCAACTTACCATACCACCAGATTATATCATAGATGCAATAGACAGCATTACGCCCAAACTTACTTTTATTGTAGCAGCTTATGAAAAGAAAATTCCTATTGTAAGTAGCATGGGCGCTGGTGCTAAGCTAGACCCTACAAAGCTACAAGTGGTAGATATTGCTAAAACTTACAACTGTGTGTTTGCTCAACAAATACGAAAAATGCTAAAGCGAAATCACAATATTCGCAGAGGATTGAAATGTGTTTTCTCACCAGAAGAAGTAAGAAAAGAAAGTTTGATATTGACAGATGGTAAGAACTATAAGAAATCTGCGTATGGCACCATATCATATTTGCCTGCTGTGTTTGGAGCTGTTTGTGCAAGTGTGGTTATAAGAGATTTAATAGGAGAGCGTTATTAAATATTTTTTTTCTTACATTTAATATTGTACTTTATCACTTATTATTTTATTATTTACTTATTAAAACAAACTACTATGCAGTTAAATTATTGGTTAATATTGGTAACTGGGCTTATCCCAATTATTATCGGTTTTATTTGGTATAATCCAAAAGTGTTTGGACAAAAATGGATGGATATTGTCGGTATCACTGAAGAATCTATGAGGGGTGCAAATATGATGCTTATTTTTAGTTTGTCGTATTTATTTGGTTGTATGTTGTCGTTGGCATTACATGTTACTGTTATTCATCAAATGGGAGTGGTATCTGTAATGGATGGAGATAAAACAGCAGAAAGTGCTGCATATTTAAAAAACTTTTTAGAAATTTATGGCAGTCGTTTTAGATACTTTGGACATGGCATAATACATGGAGTAATGACGGCTATTTTTATTGCATTACCTGTTATTGGTGTAAATGCTTTATGGAATAGGAAATCTGCAAAATATGTTTTTATACATGTGGGCTATTGGGTAATATGTATGGGGCTTATAGGTGGTGTGCTTTGTAAATTTATGTAGTAAAATAGATACAAATTATAACAAAAGCCATTCAGTATTTTGGATGGCTTTTGTATTTATTAATTTATCGGGGTTGCATTATTTCAAACCAATTATTGGTTTAACATTTTTGGTATTATGATTGTTAAACCTCTTTTGATCTTTTAATTGGTTTCACCTTGGGTTATGTATATTCAACCTTTTCAAGGTTGTGAGTAATATGTAAGGGATTTTGTTTTTTTTAAGCTTCGCTTAAATGTAAGTTCTTAAGCACTAGTAAACATTTTTGGGGAGTTTGATCTATAATTGCTCAATAGTATTCCCGCCGTTCAAAACCTACGCCCGATAGAAGCGGAAATCCTTTTTTGTGAGGAACGAACAAAAAAGATTGCAGCGCATAGCGGGACAAATGTCCATCAAAGAACCAATGCTCTCGTCCAAAAAAATAATCAATAAAAAAAGTGCAACATTGTTGCTACACTTTTATCAATATTTGCGTTCTTTTTTTCTTTGCTTCTTTGCGTGAAATCTTATACATTAAACCTAAAGTGCATCACATCTCCATCACTCACCACATACTCTTTACCTTCTATGCGTAGTTTACCTACTTCACGGCATGCAGCTTCTGAGCCAAGGGTAGTAAAATCTTCGTATGAAATTACTTCGGCTTTTATAAAACCCTTCTCAAAGTCTGTATGAATAACGCTTGCAGCCTGTGGGGCTTTCCAGCCATGGTGTATTGTCCATGCACGTACCTCTTGCACACCTGCGGTAAAATAAGTAGACAAGTTTAAGAGTTTATAAGTAGAGTGAATTAATCTATCCAATGCAGGCTCTACCATTTTATACTCTTCCATAAACATAGCTTTATCATCAGGGTCTTCAAATTCTGCAATCTCTGCTTCCACCGCATTGGTCATTACAATTACTTGGTTGCCTTCGTTTTTTACGGCTTCTATCAATGCATCCGAAAATTTATTACCTGTGTGCATGCTTGCTACATCTACGTTTGCTACGTATAGCACGGGCTTATCTGTAAGCAAAAATAAATCTGCAATGGCTACTTTATCTTCTTTACTTAAATCTAATGTAGATATATTTTTTCCTTGCTCAAGATGCAACTTACACTTGTGCAAAATTTCTGCTTCTACCTTTGCCTTAGCATCTGTCTTACCCAATTTTTCCGATTTTTGCCACTTGCGCTCCACACTTTCCAAGTCTTTCAATTGCAATTCTGTTTCTATAATTTCTTTATCGCCCACAGGGTTTATAGCACCTTCGTCACGCAAAATATTTTCATCTTCAAAACAACGAATTACTTGTATAATGGCATCTACTTCTCTAATATTTGCCAAAAATTTATTGCCCAAACCTTCGCCCTTGCTTGCACCACGTACAAGACCAGCAATATCCACAATTTCTATTTGTGTAGGCACTACACGCTCTGGGTTTACTAGGCTAGCTAGTTTATCCAACCTTGGGTCGGGCACATTTACCAAGCCAGTGTTGGGTTCTATGGTACAAAAACGATAATTGCTTGCTTGCGCTTTTGCACTTTTGCTTACTGCATTAAAAAGTGTTGATTTTCCTACGTTTGGTAAGCCTACGATACCTGCTTTAAGGGCCATGTTAAATTGTTTTATTGTTGGTTTAGGAGTTTAGCCGTTTAGAAGTTTAGTCTTCTGTGGTCTGTCGTCCGTTAAACTGTTGTCTTTTTTAGCGGCTGCGAAGGTAAGAAATGCTGCTTACTTAAAGAATTAGAATTTTTTATTGTAAAAAGAATCAATTTTCGCTAAAATCTTCGAGTTCCTTCTCCTTTGGAGAAGGGTAGGGATGAGGTTTTTTAGCCCAGCTAGAACAACAGCTATGTTGAGCTTCATTGGCGACGCTCCGTTCAACGATATCTCTTCATTCATCTTTTATTATGCATTAGATTATGTAGGAGATTATGCAATATTATCCTAAATATTCACACCTGTTTATTTGCAAATTTTTAAATACAGTTCATTTTTCAATATAAAATCATAATTTTCCGTCTATATAATTAGTTAAAGTAATTGAAGTTCAAAAAACCTTCAATCAGCAATCAACAAATCAGAAATTATTATGGCATTATCTCGTATTTGGGCAGCATTTATTTTAATTGCATTTTCAGTAGCATGTTTTCATTTTTTATCTAATAGTAGTAGAGATGATATTTTTGGTAAAATGGTAGCTGGCACTTCTAAAGATGATTTTAAATATGTAACTGTAGCTGATACAAATAAGTATAGTAAAACAATCATCGATAGTTTTTCAAAAGAAATGAAAGATTATGGTTACATTATACAAACCGCTGTAGATAAGGATACACGTTTCATTGTAACAGATAATGCAGCATCAGATTCTGTTTTAAAAATTCAAAAAAGCAATACAAGTATAAGGGCAGTTTCTTTTGAATATATAAGTGGTCGCAAGCAAAAACCAATTGATGGCATCATTGCAACTTGTAAAGTAGCAGTAGAAATTTGTATTGGTTTAATTGGTATTATGGCGCTGTTTATGGGTTTTTTAAGCATTGCAGAAAAAGCAGGAGGTATTCGTTTTTTATCAAGGATAGTAGGGCCATTTTTCTCAAAAATTTTCCCTGGTGTACCAAAAAATCATCCTGCAAATGGGCACATGTTAATGAACTTTAGTGCCAATATGCTAGGGCTAGATAATGCAGCAACACCATTTGGTATCAAAGCAATGGAAAGCTTGCAAGAGCTTAACGAAGAAAAGGATAAAGCCAGCAATGCACAGATAATGTTTTTGTGTTTACATGCTGCTGGGTTATCTCTAATACCTACTACCGTAATAGCTGCAAGAGCCGCTACAGTAGGCATTAATGGTGCAAAAGCAGCTAACCCCACAGATATATTTTTACCTTGCCTTATTGCCACTTTTGTAGCTACCATGGCAGCTATGTTTATCGTTTCTTTTAAGCAAAAAATAAAAATATTTCAACCTGTTGTATTGGGTTGGATATTGGGCTTGTCAGCCATTATCGCTTCATTAGTATGGTTTGTTTCTACCTTAAACACTGTAGGGGTAAATATTTTTAGCGAACAATTGAGCACAGGTTTAATTTTAGTAATTTTTGTATTAATTGTAATTGGGGGTTTGTATAAAAAGATAAATATTTTTGATGCTTTTGTAGAAGGTGCAAAGGGTGGTTTTGAAACGGCTGTAAAAATTATTCCTTACTTGGTAGGTATGTTGGTAGCCATAAGTATGCTTAGAACAAGTGGCACTTTTGATGTAGTTATTAATGCTATTAAAACAATATTTGCGGCAATGGGTGCCGATACTCGTTTTGTAGATGGTATTCCTACAGCACTAATAAAACCAATGAGTGGGAGTGGAGCAAGAGGAATGATGATTGATACTATGCGTACTTTTGGGCCTGACTCCTTTCCTGGTCGTTTGGCTTGTATTTTGCAAGGCTCATCAGATACTACTTTTTATGTAATAGCAGTTTATTTTGGTGCTATAGCGGTTAAAAATACTAGATATACCGTAGGGGCCATGTTGCTGGCAGATTTGGTAGGAATTATAACTTCCATAGTGCTAGCATATTTCTTTTTTGGGTAGTTAAAAACTTTAACTAAAATAGTTTTCTTTTTGAGCAATTATTTATGTTTTTTTTCGTCTATATGATAGATTGTGAAAGAAAAGGTAAGCCATATTTCTTACCGCTTTAGTCACATACGTTATCTATATTTGCAAAAATTTTAATAGCTCATAATGGCAGATTTGTCTCAGTTTGATCCCAATTCCGTAGGAAACCCCGATAACAATATTTTTGGCTTACCCACCACCGAAGATGAGGCTAGATTGGTTATACTTCCTGTGCCTTGGGAAGTTACTGTAAGTTACAATGCAGGCACTGCAAGGGTTGCAGATCATATTTTTACAGCTAGTTTACAAGTAGATTTATATGACCCTGAGTATAAAGACATGTGGAAACAAGGGTTTTTTATGCGTCCTACAGATAAAAAAATACTTACCAAAAGTGACTTTTTACGCAAAGAAGCAGAACTCTACATTAATTATATATGCCACGAAGAAGAAGTAAGTGCCAATAAATTTATGTGCAAAACCCTTAGAGATATTAATGAAGGGAGTTTGTTTTTAAATGGTTGGGTATATGAACAAACAAAAGATTTACTTGCAAAGGGCAAATTGGTTGCAGTTTTAGGAGGAGATCATAGCACGCCATTGGGTTTTTTTAAAGCCATTGCAGAAGTGCACGAGGAGTTTGGTATTTTGCAAATAGATGCACACATGGATTTGCGCAAAGCTTACGAAGGGTTTAATTATTCTCATGCATCTATCATGTACAATGCCTTGGAAGAAATACCACAATTGAAAAAGCTTGTGCAAGTAGGTATAAGAGATTATTGTGAAGAAGAGTTTGATTATATGTGTGCAAGCAATGGACGAACTATTACTTATTTTGATAAAGACATAAAAGAGCGCCAATATGAAGGCGAAACTTGGAAAACTATTGTAGATGATATTGTAAATCAATTACCTCAAAAAGTATTTATTAGCTTTGATATAGATGGGCTTAACCCAAAGCTTTGTCCTCACACTGGTACGCCAGTACAAGGTGGTTTTGAAACCGAAGAAATATTTTACTTATTTAAAAAAGTAATAAAAAGCGGCCGAAAAATAATTGGGTTTGACTTAAATGAAATAGGTGTAAGCCACGATGAGTGGGACGAAAACGTAGGTGCTAGAACATTGTACAAACTTTGCAACATACTTACAGCAAGCAATACTGCTGGTGAATAATTTTGAAATAGAAATACCAAACGATCGATTAAAAACGTACAGAATTGTAACGTTTATTATTCTTACGCTAAATTTTTTGGGGTTTGGATATGTTTTTTTAAAAACAAGCTCTGTAGCAACTTATGTTACTATTATAGCTTTAATTATAAATGCTTTTCCATGGTTGTATTACCTCCTCAATAAACGACATGTAAAAACCCCTATTTTAGAGACATCCTTTATTGGTAGTGCATTTATTTGGATGTATTTTGGAAATATTTGGATGGGTATTATGTTGTTAGCTTTTGCAATAATGGGTTTATTTACCAATAAAAAATCTATTATACAATTTACAGATGAAGGAATTACTTATCCTTCTTTTCCTACAAAAAAATACGAATGGGCAGCTGTAACCCAAGTTTTATATAAGGATGATATACTTACTATTGATTTAAAAGAAAATAAATTATTACAATTTAATATTGATAAAGTAGAAGCAGAAAAAATTGATGTGGGTGCGTTTAATGCGTTTTGTAAGGGCAAAATTATAAATTAATTTTTATAAAAAAAAGAGCAAGGCTTTACAAATAGTTTAGCAAAAACTTTTTCTTTCAATTTACTCACCAGTAAGTGGTTATCTGTACTATTGAGGCATGCAGTTCTTAAAAATAAGAATCAAAACCATCCGTCACCAGTAGTATCATAATTATTGCTAGTTCCTATTTCTTCCCACTTTTCTTTTGCCTCTGCAGCATCCGGGTCTTTTATATAAGCGTTTCTTTTTTTTATTGCATAAATTATTAATAAAATAAAGAAGAAAAAAATAAAACCTATAATCCAAATCCCCAGTTCATTATAGAATTGCTTTTCCTTGCTATAAACGGTATTTCTAGTGTGATAATAATCTTTGGTTAAAACTTTAAAAACCGAGTCATCAGCAGCTGTATTTTTTTCATTATAACTGTATGGTATATCAGCCATTGAAATTTTTAATGCATCTATAAGAATAGAAGAATCTATTTCAATATGTGGGGGGATTACTAAAAAACTACCTTTATTATCAATCCATATAGTATCTTGAGGCATTTGTTTATTATTTGGTTTTTGTTAGCTTTTATTCTTCCTCAGCATCTATCAGTTGCATATTTATAAGATCTTGTCCAGATATGCCCTCTACTGAGCCAGATATATGCAAAGAGTTTTGTATAATCAATTCTATTTGTTTTTCTTTCTTTTTAAAGTTTTTCTCAAAATCTTCACGCTCTTTTTGCATCATAGAACGTAGGCCACGAAAGCCTTCCCGCATTGCAGTCATATTTCCTATAAACTCATGGCTGGTAAGGTAGTTGTACATGGCTACCATTTTTTCACCTTTATTTTCTTGGCTGCTTTTGCTTTCGCTTATTTTTAATATTGCATTTCGTAGCACCATTGCTAGGCTTCTTGCCTCGGCAAAACTACAAATGTATACACCATTTTTTTCTCCAAACTGTTGTAAATCTTTGGGCATTGTTTTGGTTACAATTACTGCTATATCTGCAGCTTGTGCAAGCATGTCTTTTTTTAGTTTTTCAATCCACTCTGCTGTAAATGCTTCTGTTCTTTTACTTTCATAAATAATTTTGCCACATTCTTGCCCTATATGGTTGCGTACAGTTTGTATGCAATCTGCACCACGTACGCCTTTGCCCACTTCGCTAATAATATCAAAAGGAAAAGTAGCGGCCAACATTTCTTCCAAGGCTTGTTCTTGCACTTCGCCTTGCAATTGCATAGAACCTTGCTCTGCTTTGCGTTTCATTTCATCTACTAATTTTTTGTTGTCATCCAGTTGTTTTTCAAGCTCCCGCATACGCATGGTTTGCTCACTTTCTTTTATAGCATTTTTTTCTATTTCTTGTTTGCGTATTTGCTCACTAAGCGTTTGCCTTTCTTGCTGTAATTTTTTTTGCAGGGTAATTTCCAACTCTGCTTCTTTATTTTGCAGTTGTTGTTCTTTTTGCAAAAATTCTAATTCTTTTTTTCGAGCAGCTTTTAATTTTTCTTCATTATCGTTTTTTTCATTTTGTAATAATTGTAACCTATTTTCAAAATCTGATGAAATGCTCTTTGTTAATTGCTCTTGTAATACTTTTTCTATTAGCAATTTTTCCTTTTGTATTTTTTGAGCAAAAATGTCATTTAGATTTTTCTTTTTTTCTTCAAAAGCAATTTTTTCAACTTCTACTTTTTTGGCTTCATCTTCTACTTTGCTCAGCTGCTCTTGTAGTTTATGTTGGTATTCATGTTGCAATCTTTTTTCAATATCTGCAGCAAGCACATTTTCTACATCAAATACATGCCCACAATCGGGACATTTTATATTATTAGTCATTCGTCATTAATTTTTTACAAGATAAAACTTTTAATTAAAACTTAAAACGGAATATAGGTATTATTAATTTTTTAGTATCGCAATATGAGCCTTTATATTCTATAATTTCAAATAATATAGACTCAGATTTTAAATTATAGAAATACCATTATTATTTAATATTAAAATACAATTAGTTTGCTATATCTTAGCTTTAAAAAAATTCATGCGTATTAAATATTTTTTCTTACTTCCCTTTACTTTATTTTTTTACAATTGTGTTAATGCTCAAATAAATAAAGAGCTTAATAATGGCTTAGCTCGCCCAAAGCTTGTGGTGGGGCTTGTGGTAGACCAAATGCGCTGGGATTACTTATATAGATATTACAATAGGTACAGCGAAGGGGGCTTTAAACGACTTTTAAAAAGCGGCTTTAGTTTTGAGAATGCAATTATACCTTATACCCCAACTGTAACAGCAGCAGGGCATGCATGTATTTACACCGGAAGTGTGCCTGCTATAAATGGTATTGTAGGTAATAGTTGGATTGAAAGGCTTACAGGTAAATTGATGTATTGTACAGCTGATAATACAGTACAATCTGTAGGTACTAAATCAGACGATGGAGAAATGAGTCCTAAGAATATGTTTGCAAATACTATTGGAGATGAGTTGCGTTTTGCTAGTAATTTTAAAAGCAGGGTTTTTGGAATAGGACTAAAGGATAGGGGAGCGATACTGCCAGCAGGGCACAGTGCCAATGCAGCTTATTGGTTTGATGATGCAACAGGTAACTGGATTACGAGTACGTATTATATGAATACATTGCCAACATGGGTAGATGAATTTAATGGGCAAAAAATGCCTGATGCATATATTAAAACTGGGTGGAACTTGTTGTACAATATCAATAAGTACGACCAAAGTATACCGGATGACAATCGATTTGAAAAAAATATTCCGGGAGAAAAAACGGTAACCTTTCCACACAATTTTTCATCTAATGAGGGAAAGGATTTTATTAGTGTACGCTTTTCTCCATTTGGCAACAGCTTTACACTCGATTTTGCAAAACAAATGATTGTAAAAGAAAAGCTAGGTGCAACCGGGCAAACAGATATGCTTTGTATAAGCCTTTCATCAACAGATTATATTGGGCATATTTTTGGACCACAATCTATTGAAATGGAGGATACCTATTTAAGATTAGATAAAGAACTTGAAAGTTTTTTTGCAAACCTCGATAAAACGTTTACTAATAAAAATTATATCGTTTTTTTAACTGCAGACCACGGAGCAGCATATACTCCTGATTATATGAAAGCAATGAAACAATCTGCTGGTACATTAATGGAGGCTAATGTAAAAAAGACGCTAAATACAGCACTCGAGGAAAAATTTAATGCAAAAAATATTATTGCTAGTGCATTAGAGTACCAACTTTTTTTAGATAATAAGTTAATTGATTCTTTAAAACTAAATAGAAATGAAATAGAAGCAGATATAATAAAGAAACTACTTGCCATGCCCGAAGTTTCAAATGCATTTTCATTAAATAATCCTGCTCAAATATTGTTGCCAGAGTTTTTAAAACAAAGATTTGTAAATGGATTTTTTTATAACCGTTGTAGCGATGTGCAATATATACTAAAGCCGCAGTATACAGATGGAACTGGCAAAGGCACTGATCATGGATCATGGAACCCTTATGATGCACACATTCCATTATTGTTTTTTGGTAATGGAATAAAGCAGGGTAAAACCAACAGAGAAGTTTATATGACAGATATAGCGCCCACTATAGCTGCAATGCTAAAAATACAAATGCCGAGTGGGAGTGTAGGTAAGGTTTTGGAAGAAGTGGTAAAATAAAATTTGTTTTTTAGAACTGATGTTCGCAAATATTTTACATTTCGATTTTGTGTTTAGCGATGGGTGAGTGTTATGTTAAAATTCTTTACAAAAGCTAAAATACAAAATCATGTTTCTAGTTTCGTTTTTCTAGCACACACAAAAAAACCTATTAGTGGTAGTGCATTTTGCCAAACAAGTAAAATAATTAGTTTCCATATTCTGTTTTTTCTGTCCAAGTAAAATTTGATTGTCTTTTGTTGATTAACCAATGTCCGTTTTCCTTTGCATATTCGTCATGGTAAATTACACCAAAAGTCGTTTTCATTTTCTTTCCATTTTCTGTTCCAATAAGTGTTACCAAACAGTATGATATTCCTGTTGCTATATTGCCATTTATTTTAACTGTCTGCTGTCCGTTAAGATGGTATACTGTTTCAAAAAGGCTTAAAAAAGCACCAAAGGCTTCGCCAAGTTTTTTTCGTCCAATCAAAGCTGGTTGTGCTTTTCCATTCATAATTGATACAACTTCTGCATTTTCTGTAAAAAGTAAAGTCTGCTCCTCTGTCTTCTTTTGATCGGCAAGTATAGAAAAAATATCTACCAATTCTTTTAATGCAAGTTTGTCTTCTATTTGAGTCATAGCTTTATTTTTTTGATTTGTTTTTACTTTTTGAGCTTGTGTAAAAAAGGATAAAGCTAAAAATGTAATTGTGATTAATGTGCTTTTCATTTTGATAAATTTAAGTCATGTTTTAATATGGGTTTGTCGTCATAAAGCAATACCACCTATGTTGATGTTTTGTTTTGTAGAGGCATTATGAAATGCAACTGTCCAGAAAACCTGCCTTCTTTAAGCAGTTAAATAGTGCTTTCATAATATTTTGGAAAACCAAATTTTAATTCTGTTATCAATTTTAATTTAGTTTTTCAACAAAATAAAATACGAAAAGCGAAATTTTCTCACTTGGGTTTATACACATTGCTTACTAGATATTGTATATACGTGGTGAGTTGAGTTTTAAAGTATTATTTTTTTTCCTATATCAAATGCTATTCCAACGCTATTTTATGAATTCGGATAAACTATTTCATAAATATACAACTGTATTATTTACCTTCTTTTACTTCTAACCATGCAGCTTCCAATGATCTTTCTATGCCTTTTCCTTTCCACTCTGGTGAGCCAGGTATTTCTGTTAGTTTAAAAAAATCTTCTTTTGTTATACCTTTTGCAATAGACTCATTGGTGAGTTTTAATAAATTGCTGAGGTAATCTCTAAACAATAAGACATCGGCTTTTTTTATTACGATATCAAAGCCATTGTCTGCATGCCCACACACATAAATTGTATTTTCATTAAATTTATTAGTGGCAGTTTCCAATGTTTTTATCCAAGCAGCTATATTGGCTCCCGATGATTTATCTATATAAGGGAATCTTCTATTAAAAACTAAATCACCTACGTGTACGATATTTGCTTTTTCAAAATGCACAAAACTATCGCCATTGGTATGGCCGCTGCCAAAGTAATGCAGGGTTACCCTTTCTTTTCCTATTTTTTTGCTCCACATATTATCATAGGTAAGGTTAGGATATAATTGCTGTTCTTCTTTTTTGTTTTTTATAGCATTGTTTGTTTGGTTTTTTAAGGAGTTTTCGTGTGCTACAATAAGATCTACCAGTCCTTTAAATACAATGTTGCCTGCAGTGTGGTCGCTATGATGATGCGTATTTATGAGCAATGCAAATTTCTTTTTAGTCTTTAATTTTATTTCGTCAATACAATGCTTTGCACTATCAGGAAACTGCGAATCTACTACTACAACTCCTTCTTTGGTTATGGCAAATAAAATAGTACCTCCACTCTCTGTAAATACCCCTATTTTATCGGCTATCATTTTCACTTTATATTTTGGATCTTCTAATAAAGCTGCCAAACCAGTTTTACTTAATAACAAAAGAGTAGCAAGTGTAATACCAGTATTTTTAATGAATGAGCGACGTTTCATAATTATTAATTTTAATTTTTATTTACTATCCACCTAACATCTACTAGGTTTTCAGGTATGTTGGTTTCTTTTAAAACCATTTATATATATGTACATTGTAATATTCAATTTCTACAAAAACGGCTGTTATTTCAGTTTTTTTGTAACCACCAATGTTTTATAAAAATGGGCCTACTATCATTTGCCCACATTTAGCTAATGAATCTTTGTAATATACATCAAAATAAGAATTTGCAGAAGTTACAAAGGTTTTTTTATCTTTTTTTGTATTGGATGCTGCTATTTCTATTAATAAAATACGCATGGATAGTAATTTATTAAAACCATGGTTAAGTAAGTAGAAAGTGTTTTTTGAAAACCTTTTTGTTTCTTTTTGATTATAAAATACAATCAACTCTCCATCATGAAAATATTTAAATGTATCATTCGTTTTTTTTAATTGTTTTTGAATTTCTTCACTCGTATAATAAAAGTTAACACAGGTTTTTAAATCAGATCTAGTGGCTTCATCTTGTGAAAAAACATTTTTTGTAAATAAAACAAAAAGTATAATAAATATTTTTTTCATTTTAGAAATAGAAATGTTTTACAACTTAATACTCAATCTTCTTCAAATTAGGAAATTTAAACCAAGTGCCCACCACTACTAGTACGCTCATAGCTCCACCAAAAATTAAAGCAGGTATGCTTCCTATAAGTTTAGATGTAGCGCCACTTTCAAACTGCCCCAGCTCATTGCTAGAGTTTATAAAAATCATATTGATGGATGAAACCCTGCCTCTTAATTCATCTGGTGTATATAGCTGGCTTATCATGCCCCTTACCACAACACTTATACCATCGCACAAGCCAGCAAACATTAAAGCTACAAAGCTTAGCCAGTATACTTTTGATAAGCCAAATGCAATTATAAAAATACCAAAACCAGCTACCGCTAATAGCATTTTTACCCCTTGCTTTTTTTTCATAGGCATAGCCAGTAATGCCAATACACTTATTAATGCACCTATATCCATTGCTGCATTTAAAAAACCATATCCAATAGCATTGGTATGCAAAACATTTTCTGCTATTTCTGGTATAAAAGCAACAGCACCGCCAAACAATACAGCAAACAAATCCAACGAAATAACAGCTAATAATGTTTTATTGTTCCATACAAAATGAAAACCATGTTTTATTGATTCAACCATTGGTTCTTTCTTCTCTTGTACAATGGCGGGCTTGGGTTTTATTTGTAGTGAAAATGCAAAAGCAATAAATAGGAGGGCAGCACTTACAAAATAAGCATTGGATATGCCTGTAAGTGCTATTAACAAACCACCGGTAGCATGCCCAGTAATGGATGATATTAAATAGGTAGATGAATTGATGGAAATTGCTTTTTGTAAATCCTCTTTTGGTACAATGGCTGCTATCATACTGCTTGCAGCTGGCGATGCAAAAGACCTTATTATGCCTGTACAAAAAACAGCAAATAGTATCATTATTATTTTGGAATGAGCTTCTACATTAATATTGGAAAGACTAATAAAAGCAAGCATAATTGCTACAAAAAAATAAAATATATAAGATGTGCAAAGCGTTTTCTTTTTATCGTGTGTATCTATATAATGCCCTGCATACAATGCAGAAACTACTGCAGGCAAAAACTCTGTAAGCCCTGCCACACCTACCATATAAGTGTTTGATAAATGAAAAACCTGGTAAATTACGATTGTAGTTATCATGCGTACCCCCAATGTATAAAACAATTTTGCAGTGGAAAAATGCCAAAATTCTAAGGGTAATGTATTTTTTGCTTCGGCATTCATGTTTTAAGGTAATGTTAGGTAATGCTGTCCATCTTCATAATCTTTATCTAGTGCATCTATAATAACTTTTATATGCTCGGGGTTATCTATAAAGTCTGCATTACTAGCATCTACAAACAAAGTCTTTATATTGTGTTGCTTTATATATTGTGTATAGGTTTCTTGTAAGCTAAATAAATAATCGTTTGGTATATCTTGTTCATACTTACGATTGCGTTTTTTTATATTTTCTTGCAATTTATTTACGGGGGTATGTAAATAAATTAAAATATCTGGTTGTACAATTTGTGGGTTTATTATCTCAAATAATTTTTGGTACAATCTAAACTCTTCATCAGGTAAATTAACTTTGGCAAACAACAAGCATTTTGTAAACAAATAATCAGAAATAGTTACAGTTTGAAACATATCTTTTGTTTGCAACAAATCTTTTAACTGCTTGTAACGCTCAGCCATAAAAAACAACTCAAGCGGAAAAGCATATTGCTGTGGATTTTCATAAAATTTTGGCAAAAAAGGATTTTCTGCAAATTCTTCTAAAATAAGTCTTGCATTAAAATGCTTACTCAATAAATCTGAAAGTGTTGTTTTTCCAGCCCCAATATTCCCTTCTATTGTTATAAAATTGTAATTCATCTATGTTGCAAAATAAAAGCAAACAACGTAATTGTTATTAAATCTTTTGCACATTTAAATTATCATCACAGGTTTTAAGCAGCTCTTTTAATGTTTTTTGCAATACAGGATGTATAAATTTTGGGAGTATTTCCACCAGCGGGGCCAATACAAACCTACGATGTTGTAGTAATGGATGTGGAACAGTTAGCATACTTTCATTAATAATCTCACTGTTGAAAAATAATATATCAATATCTATCACTCTAGGGCCATAGAGTACATTTCTTACTCGTCCCATTTCTGTTTCAATATTCAACACTCTTTCTAATACTGTCGTTGCTTTAAGTCTTGTTTCTACTTCTATCACTTGGTTTAAAAAATCGGGTTGGTTTTCAAAACCCCAAGCTTTTGAAGTATAAAATGAAGATGCAAGAGTTATATCACCAATTCTTTCTTGAATTAAACGTTGAGCAATTACAAATTTTACTTTACTATTACCCATATTGCTTCCCAGTTGCAATAAAACCCTCGATTTAGCAGACACTTCTCTCATAATTAGATTTTAAATACTAAACAATCTTTTATCAGTTCTAAACTTGGTAGTTTTTATAATTTTAATTTTTTTAAAATCTGAATGCAATGGATTTATTAGCAAATTATGCTCTTCATTTACTACCGCTGAAGGTACTTTTAAAACTAAATTGCTGCTTGATTTTATAAATTCATTACCTATAAATTTGGTGTAACTATTATCTTCAATCCACTCAGTTTTTAGTTTACTTATTTTTATTTCTTTTACTGCAATTGTATCTGGTATACTTATATGCAACAAACACAAGGCTTCTTTAAAATCTTGAAACTGGTTATGGACCAGCATTTCTAATACTCCCAAAGAAATATGCTCAGCTGCATACAACATAGGCAAACCCTTAGAGTTCCATCTACCACCAAATAATTTGGCGCCAGTACCACTAAGGTCATCACTATAAATGCTATTACAAATTCTGTATATTATCATGCAAATATGCCGTGTTGTATTCTTCCTAGTTGTGTTAATACTTGTTGTATACCTTCATAAGTAGATAATGATTGTATAGATAAATTACCTTCCATTGAGTATGGATTTCTTGTAATCCAATCATAAAATTTTTCGGGCTTGCCAAAAGTTACAGTAGCTTCTTTTAATACTTTTTCTATAAGAAAAATGCGCTCTGCATTTATAGCTGCAAAAGAACTATTGTTTTTTGCATAGCGTTGTAATGTACGCTCACTCACATGTAATATACTAGCCCATTCGGCCAAAGAAAAAGGGATTTTATCTGCTATTTTTTGAAAATCTTTATAAGAAAATTCTTTTAATGCTGTGGTAGTTCTTAAATTGCCATAGAAAACTGCAGGGTCGTTTACAACACTTAGTGGCTCATCTTGATCTAAATTTAAAGGCTTAATTTTTTTTACTTTTTTCATATCTTCGCCATTTGTCTACAAATATACGACAATTGTCTATTCTTTCCAAATTTTTTCTCCATTTTTTCAATTAGCTTTACAGCAAATTAATTGTGTATGAAGTATAGCCAAACAAGGGCAATGCTAGCTATAACCAAGGGAAGTTTGCGTTCTATTTTAAGAAGTCCATCTGCGGTGGTTTTTAGCTTTGTATTTCCTTTCATTTTTATTATAGTATTTGGTTTTATTGGCAATAATGGGGGCATGCAAGCCTACAATGTAGTAATGGCAAAAGATGCAGATACTACTAATATATTGTATAATGCAATTAAAAAAGTACCCATTTTAAAATTTAAAACGTATGAAAATGAAGATTTATTAAAGCTAGATCAACAAAAAGGAAAGATAGCAGGAGTAATAAATATAATAAAAAATATAGATTCTTCTAAAGCTGCCTTTACCATAAAAATGACAACTACCAACTCTAGTGATGATCAATGGCCACAGGTAAGA
>JAYVID010000213.1:0-4147 GCA_043770525.1 Ferruginibacter sp. | reverse complement strand
ATAATCCGAAGCCGTCACCACATCAGCCGTATAATAATTTACCAACCCATCGTTATCAGAGTCAACCGCAAGTTTTTTATCACTGATGGTTACTAACACGTTCCCTAAATGATTACTCAACTCAAAGAACTTATTTCCTCTAGCAAATGTAAACAATTCTGCTTGATTATTGGTAAGCTACTTCATACTCTCACTACCAAAAGAAAATGGAAGCAACTGGGTAGCGTTATCAATAATAATTACTTTACCTTCCATACCAGATAAAATAAGGCGCATGGGCTGTTTTGTACGCTCCTCATACTCTGCCAGGCTTTGGCGGCACATACCGCAGGGGCTTATGGGTCTATCGCTCCCTCCCACTCTCGATAAATTATTGTAGCTAATAGCCATGGTTTGTATTGGCTCATCGGTCTGCAACATGCTTGCACTGGCTAGCAATACACGCTCTGCACAAATACCTACAGGGTACGATGCATTTTCTTGATTGGTGCCAAATACTTTTTGCCCATTGTTAAAAATTGCAGCAGCACCTACTAAAAAATTGCTATAGGGTGCATAAGCTTTTTGGGTAATTTTTCTAGCTTCTTCCAGTAATGCAGCATCTGCTTTTTCTAGCTCACTTATATCATTAAATAATTGATATCCGAAATTATATTGTTGTGTCATAATCAGTTTTTTATTTATTCAAAACAGTATTATATTTATTTAACGTATAAAATTGCTTTTTCTTGTTTAGATACAAAATCCTCTCTACTATGACGCAGAGAGGATTAGATTGTTCAGTAAAATACGATTTTTTTACCAATAAATTACTTTATTCCATTAAATAATCTTTTCCAGCGTGGGCCACCTTCCCAACTAAACCAAATTAAAGAGGCTTTTCCTACCACATGATCTTCGGGTACAAAACCCCAATAGCGGCTATCTAGAGAGTTGTGACGGTTGTCTCCCATCATCCAATAATAATTCATTTTAAAGGTATAGTTTGTAGCGGCTACGCCATTAATTAAAATTTTACCATTTACATTTTCAAACTTATTGCCTTCATATACTTCTATACAACGTTGGTATCTTATTAAATTATCAGCTGTAAGTTCTATCGTACTTCCTCTTTTTGGTATTAATAATGGCCCATAATTATCAGCTCCCCATTGACTAGTTGTATCTCTATAGTAAGGAAACAATTGTAATGGAGAAAAATGTGGATCAGAAGAATTGAAATTCACAATATAATCTTCTACTTTATAACCATCTTTTTCTTGAGGTATCTTTAATACTTTATGTTCTGCATTAGTAATATTTACTTTCCACTCTGTTTGATTAATCTGATCTATATCGCCTTGGTCAATCCTTGAATTAATTCCAAACTCAGCAAGTTTTGTAGATAACATTTCTTTATCCATAGGTGTATTTGGAGGAACTGTTAATTTATAAAAGCGTTCAGACTCGGGAAAAACTGGCTGCACCTCTCCATTTACTTGCACTATCCCGTCTTTTACTTGCAATATGTCCCCACCTACTGCAACACATCTCTTAATAAAGTTCTCTCGCTTGTCTACTGGCCTTGTAATAATAATGTCTTCATATCTTTTCCAAACCTCGTCTCTCCCTAAAGCCCTTACAGCTTCATAATAGGTAGTCTGACTACCAAAATCTTGATGTCCATCAACCAGTGGATCATTTATCAAAGTATCATTTACAGGAAAATTAAATACCACCACATCATTACGTTCTACATCTTTTGCAAACCAACGTGTATAAGGTATATAAATGGATTCTGATTATGATTTTACAGGTACAAACGGCATTGTATGGTGTACAAAAGGCATTGCAATGGGTGTATTGGGTATACGAGCACCATAGCTAAATTTGCTTACAAATAAAAAGTCGTTTACCAATAAGGTTTTTTCCATAGAAGGTGTAGGTATGGTATAAGCCTCAAAAACAAACGTACGTATAATGGAAGCAGCCACTACAGCAAATGCTGCAGCATCTATCCATTCCCTAGCAGCAGATTTCTTGTAATTGTCTACCACTTTTTTACCAGCAAAACGTTCACTTTTGCTGTAACCCAAATATGGAAAATACAAAAAAGGTACAAAAGTAGTAGCAGCATGATGACCAACCCCAAATCTACCAAAATGCTCTACAAATTTTATAGTAATCCATATCGTTATAAACTGTCCAGCTATAGGAATCAATTGAAAGAAAAACCAATATTTTTTTAATTCCATAATTTCAACCATGCACCAAGTGTTATAAAAAGGAACCAATGCTTTCCATGGAGCAATACCTGCTTTTTTAAACATTCCATACATTCCAATGTGCCAACCAAGTGTAGCCAATATAAAAATAAACCAACCAATGCTCATAAACGATGTTTTAATATTGCCAAAAGTAATATTTGCCAGCTACATTTGAACAGATTTAACAAAATAAAAAAATTTATGATAAGATTGATTTAAAATGGCACTTTAAGATTCAAACTTTGCAAAAATTAAATATTTTTTTATTGATGAATAAATATTTAATTTTAGCTAAACCACCTCATCAACCGTAGATTTAACAAAATAATAGTTGAAAAGTGTATGATTATAAAATTTACTATAAAATGTAAATGATATGAAAAGAGTAATAAGCACAACTGCAATATTGGTACTTTCGTTTGCCAGTTTTTCGCAATCTAAAAAAAATAGTTGTTCATTTTCTTTTGGCTCCCCTATTCCAGTTGGTGCATTTGGCAAATCAAGTTTTAGCAGTGTAAATGATGGATTTGCCAAAATTGGTATAAAGGGAGCTTTTTCTTATGAGCGAAAAATTAAACATTCTTTTGCCATTTCTAGTTTAGTGTATGCTCAATTAAATCCAATAAATACAGGTGCTTTGCAAAATGGTTTTTCAGATAGAAGATATTCCATTACGCTCAATCCGTTAGAATCTATATCTATAACAAATTGGAATTTTGAAAAGAAAAACTGGTTAAATGTTGGTTTATTGGTTGGTGGTACAAATGAATTTTCGATAGACAAGAAAAAAGGAAATTTATTTTTTAATGTAAAAACATTGATAGGTATAAACTACAGTAAGTCTCCAAAAATTATTGGCAAGAGTGACGCAAACAATACGAAGGCATATTATGAGCAAACAAGCAGTAGTTCTTTTGGGCTAGCCTATTTATTTAGTAGTGGCATAAAATACAATTATTCTAAAAAATACTTTTTTGTATTTGATCTGCAATACTTAGGTACAACCCAAATAAAATTTAAAAATATTACGGAAACTTTTTCTGTTTTACATCTTCCTACATCAGGTCTATATCAAACTTTCGAATCAAAAAAAACAGGAAATTCTATGCAAAGCATTTCTGCCCTTAACATAAACATAGGGGCTGGTATTAATTTTTAAATACAAGATTGTTAAAATTTTCCAACTTTTAAAAAAAAAACATTTTTCTCTTACTAAATAAATCGTAATATTGTTATACGAAACAAATCGTATGATACAGAAAATTAAACAAATAAAACCAACCGAAAGTGAGTTAGAAATACTTGCTGTACTATGGGCATTTAAAAATGCCACTGTAAGAGCAGTGCATGAAGAACTTACAAAAAGCAAAGAAGCTGGCTATACTACTACCTTAAAGCTAATGCAAATTATGCATGAAAAAGGCTTAGTTGTAAGAAATACAGATAATAAAACGCACATTTATACTGCTGCAATAGAAAAAGAAAAAACACAATTGCAAATGGTAAATAAAATGATAAACAATTTATTTGCTGGCTCACCTGTAGATTTAGTAATGCAAGCACTTGGCGGCAGTAATACTACAGAGGCTGAACTTGAAAAAATTGAAGCACTCATAGCTTCTTTAAAAATGAAAAAATAATTTTTGTATATGAACTTTTTCTATTCATTTACTTACAGCATTATGCATAGCTTGTGGCAAGCTGCTTTGCTTTTATTTTTTTATGTAGCCATTTCTTTCTTTATAAAAAATACACATCCATTAAAAAAGCGAAACGTTCTTTATTTTTTATTACTGTCTCAATTATTGGTTTCTGGTTTTACTTTTTATCTTTATTACAACAACCTATCTTTTTTATCTTCTTATTATTCTATTAATAATATTAGCTGGATAAATGATTAT
>JAYVID010000212.1:0-6201 GCA_043770525.1 Ferruginibacter sp. | reverse complement strand
GAGGCGTCCAAATGTATACTTTTTTACCACATTTGGACGCCTCATTTTAATATGAAATTATTATTTATTCAATAAACTTAGTACATTTACATATAAAATATTTAAAAATGAACCTAATAGGCAGAGCCGATGAGCAAGCAATTTTTGCCACAGCAATGAAATCATTAAAGAGTGAAATGATAGCTGTAATTGGTAGGCGCAGGGTTGGTAAAACATTTTTGATAAGAAAATATTTTAAAAATGATATCGTATTTGAGTTTACAGGTGTATACAAGGGCACATTGGCAGAACACAAAAGCAGGTTTGCAAAAGCATACTTAAAATATTTTAATGAAGAAACAAGTAAGTTAAAAAATTGGTTTGATATTTTTGACAATATAGAAAGTGCTGTAGAAAAAATAAACAGAAAAAAGAAAAAAGTTATTTTTTTAGATGAACTCCCTTGGATGGGTGGTAGTAATTCTCAATTTATAAAAGCGCTAAGCTCTTTTTGGAATACATGGGCAAGCAAGCGAGAAGATATTGTGCTAGTAGTATCTGGCTCATCTACCTCGTGGATGGTAAAAAAAATATTTAACGATAAAGGGGGCTTGCACAATAGAACCACACAACGCATGCACCTAAAGCCATTTACCTTAAAAGAAACAGCCCAATTTTTAAAATACAAAAACTGTAACCTTGAAAAAACTGCCATTGCAGATATTTATATGGCAATTGGGGGCATACCTTTTTATTTGGAATACATTGAGCCAAATGAAAGTGTAGCGCAAATAATAGATAAGTTATTTTTTAGAAAAACTGCTAGCCTTAAATCGGAGTTTGCAGAATTGTTTAATTCTCAGTTTGAGAAAGCCGAGTTATACATAAATATTGTAACCATACTTGCAAAGCATCATTATGGCCTAAAACGTTATCAATTATTAAAACTTGTAAAGCTAGACTCAGGAGGCAATTTTACAAAGTCGCTAGATGACTTGGAAAAAGCAGGCTTTATAACCGCATACATACCTTATGGCAACAAAGCAAAAGAAAAAAACTATAAGCTTACTGATTTGTTTACACTATTCTATTTGAAATATGTAGGTGGAAACAATACAGCAAACCAATGGAAGAAAATTGTAAGTACACAGCAATGGAAAATATGGAGTGGCTTTGCTTTTGAAAACTTATGTATGAACCATACGCACCAAATAGAAAAAGCATTGAAGATAGATGGTATAAACACCAACATATCATCATGGAGCCACGCAGGCAATGATGAAATGCATGGTGCACAAATAGATTTATTAATAGATAGAGACGACAAAGTAATTAATCTGTGTGAATTAAAATATTACGATAACAAACTGATTCTAACCAAAGACATGGTGCAAAAAATGAGAAATAAAATAGCTTCTTTTAAATATTTTACAGGCACTAATAAAACTATTTTTCCTACTATTATTTGCCCTTATGGCGTGCAGCAAAATAAATACAGCACGGAGTTTGTACAAAGTATTGTAGAGCTAAATGCATTGTTTGAGTAAGTTTGTGTTTTAAAGTGAGGCGTCCAAATGTGCACTATTTTACCACATTTGGACGCCTCGCTTTAATATTGAAATATTTTAAAATAATCTTTATCACTAAAAGAATATACCTTTTAATCATTGTTTAATATGTTTGTATGAAAATCATTAGATACAAAAAAGGGACACTTGCATTTTAAAAGCAGAAGTTTAATATTACTCAATAAAAAGTCTATGGAGAACAATCAAAAAATTTACAAAATAGCGGAAGAAAAAATAAATAAATTAGCATTAGACAGGTCAATCAAATTTATGTCATTGGCATTTATTGCACCAATATTATTAGTTCTTTTTTTAAAATTTAAATTGGGTATAAATAACAATTGGATTTTTTTATTTTTCACAAGTATGGTGGTTTATTATTATTGTATTCAAAAAACAGATTTGCAATTTTTGCGCTTTTTAATTACAGATCATTACATTTCTCAAACATTTGATAAAAGTAAAAGCAACCAGTTTTTTGAATATCTTAAAGCTGCTAGGCGAAGCAAAGGAGTAAATAATGAAAAGACAATTTTATATACGAAAATAGAATCTGTTGCAATAAAACAAAACGGAGATATAGTAATAAAATCAACTGAGCATGATTTTATTTTTAAAGACGCTACTATTACTATTCCTGCACAAATTGAAGATTACGAAATAGTGAAAAATTTGATTCAAAAAAAATATGTAAGAAAGTTGTAAGATTATATACCATTTTTGATAACACAGTAACCTTGGTAGAAAAAAGATTCGCTAAAATGAAAACCGTATTACCTTACTAGGCGAATGAGCTAATAGAATTATAAAAATGATAATGATTCGTGAAGTTTATTATCTCTCAACCGCTATTTCTTATTTGCAATTAAATCTTTATTAAAATTGAACTGCAAATGAAAAAACTTTTTTTAATTGAATGCTTTCTTAATAATGTAGGAGACAATGAAAGTATATCAACCTTATAGTATCAATTGTACAAAGCAAAACAATTATCTTTTAAATAGCATAATTTTACAATTTCAAATTTTGTAAAAAACTTTTTAGATAGGAAATGCGTACATCTTGCATGATAAAATATCGTTTTGCTTTAATGTTTATTTGTATAATTTTTAGTTATGTAAACAGTTTTGCACAGCAGATATCCGTTAAAATAATTGTAAAAGATAATGGCGAACAATTACTACCAAACGTTTCCCTTTCTTTAAATGATAAAAAGTTAAAGTCAGATACAGCAGGAACAGTCGTTCATTTGTTAAATCCAGGGAAAATTAATATTACCGCTTCGACAGTTAATCACTATAGTTTTTCTCAATCTTTTGTACTTACTACAGATACTACTTTACAGTTGGTTTTAAAGCAACGTCAAAGTTTATTAAACACAGTAGTAGTACGTTCCAGTAAAAATGTTTCAGTAAACCAAATGGGTGTACAAACCATTAGTGCGGAGGTTTTACGAAAGCTTCCAGTAATTTTTGGAGAAATAGATCCATTAAAAACAATTACCCTTTTACCTGGCATAAAAAATGGTGGGGAAGGGGGTGGTGGTGTATATGTACGTGGTGGTGGCCCAGATCAAAATTTAATATTGCTGGATGGTGTAAATGTGTACAACCCAAATCATTTATTAGGATTCTTTTCTGTATTTAATGGCGATGCTATAAAAAGCATTGAAGTTTTAAAAAGTGGTTTTCCTGCGGAGTATGGCGGCAGATTGAGCAGTGTAATAAACATCAATAGCCGAGATGGCGATATGCAAAAAATAAAAACCACCGCTGGAATCGGTTTAATTTCTAGCAAATTGGGGTTAGAAGGTCCAATCATAAAAAACAAAGCTTCATTTATTATTAATGCAAGGCGCACTTATATAGATCAAGTAGCAAAACCATTTGCAAAAGAACGTATTGGTGGCAATGGGTACTTTTTTTATGATATAAATGCAAGAGGTACATATATTATAAACAAAAAAAACAGACTGAATCTAAATTTTTTTAATGGTGTAGATGAGTTTACATTTTCTAACAAAGAAGGAGCAGGTAGAACTTTTAATACCAATTGGGGCAATACAATAGGGGCTTTACAATGGGAACAAAAAATAAACAACAATCTTAGCCACACGACTGGTGTAGTGTATAATCGCTTTAAATTAGACAGTAGATTTGGTTTCAGTACACTACAATTTTTATTTACATCTGGCCTTAAAGATTGGCAGTTTAAAAGTGATTGGAATTTAAAAAAATACGATTGGTTAAAATTGAAATGGGGTGTACAATATATTAACCATACATTTAAGCCAGGTGCAGGTGGCGTTACTGCAGGTGTTACGAGTTTTGAAACAATTTTACAAAATAAAAATGCACATGAGCTTGCCGGTTATGTAAGTGCAGATGTAGATTTGTTACCAGAACTAAATATGATTGCAGGTGTTCGTTACAGTTATTTTAACCAAGTAGGTCCTACAGAAGAAGATATTTATGATGGAGATGGTTTTCCTACGGGTGTAAAATTAAAATATGGAAAGGGGCAAAGTATTGCACAATACCAAAACCCAGAGCCACGCCTAAGCCTACGCTGGAAACTCAATGAAGAAAGCAGCATAAAACTTTCTTATGCAAATACCATTCAATATTTGCAGCTAGCTACTACAAGCAATGCCAGTTTTCCAAGCGATTTGTGGCTGCCTGCAAGCAGACGAATAAAGCCAGGTAGAGCTAATCAAGTTTCAGCTGGTTACTTCAAAAATTTTAAAAATAATACTTACGAATTTTCTGCTGAAGTTTATTACAAGTCGTTGGGTAACCAGCTAGAGTTTAAGCCTGGTGCCAACCTTTTATTAAATGCCAATTTAGAAAACGAAATGATTTTTGGCACGGGTAAAGCGTATGGACTTGAATTGTTTTTAAACAAAAAATTGGGCAAACTTACAGGCTGGATTGGCTACACATTGAGCCGAAGTGAAAGGACATTTGATGCTATAAATGGAGGAAAAGCTTTTCCATATAGATACGATAGAACACACGATTTAAGCATTGTAGGCAATTATCCTTTATCAAAAAAGTGGGAAGCTTCAGCCGTATTTGTATATGGCACTGGCAATGCACTTACTTTACCTACAGGGCGTTTTACTTACAATCTTAGCTACAACACTACAGAAAGACAGCCCATTTTTACCAATATAAATGTGTACGATAAAATAAATGATTTTAGAATGCCTGCCTACCATAGGCTAGATATTTCTTTTGCCTATACACGAAAACCCAATACCACAAGGCGTTATAAGAGTAGTTGGAACTTTGGTATTTATAACGTGTACAACAGGTATAACCCATTTTTTATTTATTTAAGTGCAGATGAAGGCACGCAAAAAGTAGTAGGTAAAAAAGTATATTTATTTCCAATTGTACCAAGTGTAACATGGAATGTAAAATTTTAAATGTGTAAGAAAATGAAAAAAATATTAGCCATAATCAGTTGCATTTTGCTGTTAAGCTGTGAAAAAGATTTTGATATAGAAGTAGCAAGCACAGCACCAAAGCTAGTGGTGGAGGCATACATAAGTAACCAACCCTCGCTATACACTTATGTTGTATTGAGTAAAACGGTAGATTATTTTAATCCAGTTTTTCAAGGCATTCCAGTTAAAAATGCACAAGTTTCTATTACTGAAGGTAGCAATGTAAACAATGTAATTTCTTGGAATGCAGCATCAAAGCGGGTTTTGTCGGAAGTGAGTAACCCTGCATTGCCTGCTGTTTTAGCAAATGGATTTTATATTGACCCTCTGGCTTTAATAAATCCTTCTCAAGCACTTGTAGGTAAAGTAGGTAAGTATTATAGACTAGATATATTGTACGAAAACAATACATATACAGGCATAACCAATATGCCCGATACCGTAAAGTTGGATAGTGTAACCTATGGCTTTCCTTTTGTGAATAGCGATAACGAAAATAAGTGCCGTATTACAAACCATTACAAAGACCCCGATACATTGGGCAATACCTATTTTTATTACTGGCGTAATAATGAAAACAGAAATAGGTTTGGCTGGGCTGGTTTATTTAAAAGCCGTGCTCCTGGCCGAGATGATTCTAAAAATGGAGAGTACATAAGAATTACGCACCCACAAGAAATTAATTATAACGATACCATTACCTATATGCTCACATCTGTAAATAGAAATACCCACAATTTTTGGGATAGCTATCTAGATGCAAGAAATAACAATGGACCATTTTCTACACCAGTGTTGTTGCAAAATTATATTAGTGGTAATAATGTAGTTGGGTGCTTTATGGGATTAAGTGTCAGTGAACGAACGATTATTACGAAGCCGTAATGTTCAAAGTTCAAGGTTGAAAGTTCAAAGTTTTTTAGATTTTAAGTGAATAATAATATTTAGGGATTATAATAAGAAAAGGTTTTACATTTTTGGTGCAAAACCTTTTTAGGGTATTGATTTATTTTGCAATTTCCTTACTGTCGTTGTTAGGTGTTTGCATTTTCTTTAACTGCTAGCTACATTCTCTCCACTTTCACAAGCCTTTGCTTGGTCTGCGACCATAAGTGTTCGGAAGATTTAGCTAGAGTTTTTATATATCATTTCTTTAGCTTTTGTAGGGTTGCCATCGCACATGATTACAAGGGTATAGATTAT
>JAYVID010000211.1:0-6805 GCA_043770525.1 Ferruginibacter sp. | reverse complement strand
TATTTTGCTAAATCTGATTTTAAAAATGCTTATATTTTCGCTAAGGAATATGCTGCTGTTTCAGATACGATGAACAGTATTGAAAATAAAAAAATTGCTGAAGAAATTTCTACAAAATATGAAACAGCTAAAAAAGAGGAAAAAATAATACAATCTGATAAATTAATTGCGTTAAAAGAAAATGAAAAAAAATGGCTTTACTTTGGATTTTTTTTACTTGCTATTGTTACAGGGTTGATAAGTTTTTTATTGAATAGAACAAGAATACAAAGGAATAAATTAAATCAATTAAATAATGATTTGGCAATACAAAATCGAAGTGTTAATAGTCTTGTAGGGATGATGAAACATGAAACAAGTAGGCAATTTGGAAATATAAATACCTATTTAAATAATATTCTCAAAGTAGATAATCCTAAGAAGAATGTTTCTAAAGCCTTAATGAAAATTGAAGCATATAAAATTTTGTATCAAAATTTATTTATATCATCGGGTATTGCATCTATATCACTCAAAAATAGTATTCAAGATTTGTTTGAATATAATTGCAATGTAGCAGAGAATGAACAAGTGAAATTAAATATTAATGGTAATGATTTTCATATTTCACATGATAAAAAGGAGTATCTACTGCATTATATAAATGAATTAATTGCAAATTCACTTGAACATGCATTTGAAAAAATTGAAAACCCTACTATAAATTTTGTAATAGTAAAAATCGAAGAAGAAATTACTATAATTTATATAGACAATGGTATAGGTATTTCAGAGAATAAACAAAACATAGTCATTGATAAGGGATTGCAAAACTTATTAGGGTATGCAATAAATAATTTGCAAGGTAAATTATTGACAGATTTTAAAAATGGAGTTATGTACAAATTAACTTTTAAAAACTAAATGGAAAATCTACAAGAGAAATATGTTTTATTAGTTGAAGATGATCCTACAGATTTTTCTGTTTTTAGCGAATTGCTTGCACAACTCGGGTACAAAGTTTTTAGAAAGGAACATTTACTCCCAATAGCAAGTTATGTTGATGCAATTAATATATTAAAGAAGACTTCTAATAAAATAGAATTTGCAATAATAGATATACATCTTGTAGGAGAGAAGAATGGAGCTGATATAGCTTATTATATTCGAGTTAATAATTTACCAATAAATATAATTTTTACTACTTCAAATTTTTCTGACACTACTAATAACATGATTGCAACAATTGGTAATCAATATGGAGGGCTAATTCCTAAACCGTCTAATAAAATTAATAAAGAAATTACTTTGTTCACAATTAAGCAAATGCTAACAAAAGTAAACCCATTTGTAAACTATAATCAAAATACGATTTGGATAAATACCATAAGAGTTGATTTAAGTACTGATAAAACCAAACAATTGTTTGTTGTTGATTATGGCAAATATCCATTGCAAATATTATCTAAAGATGAATTTTGTTACTTATGCACGGGGGAAGGAAGTTTATATAAAGTGCCTCCAAATAAAGTATTAATTGTGTGCAATAATTTAAAAGAAGGGTTTTTAGTGAATAAAAGTATGGAGAATTTATTACAAAATCATTTGGATGAGAGATTTGTAAGAGTTAATGCAAATACCTGTATAAATCTAATGAATTGTAAATTAAAATCTCCTAGTCGTCTTAATAGTCATATTGTAGCAGGGGGAGAGGAAATTGAAATTTCAAAAAAATATAGAAGCTCTTTTGAAGTGAAATTAAAAATGTATAAACTAGTTCCTTAGTAAAATATCATTCAAAAAAGGCATACTATCACTTTGATTGTTATCTAAAGATATATTTATTTTATTTAGCTAAAATTTATTTAAATAAAATATTATAAGCTTATGACAAAGAAATTTATGTTGCTTTATGCAACAATTACAGTGATTTTAGTTGGTTGTTTTTCTACCAAGCAAAATACAACAGCTATACAACGGTTACCAGCAAAATTTGATTTTGCACCGCCTTCAAGAGCAGCTGCAGGTGCTGCTAATTTAACAATTGCTCTTATTAAACCTAGGTTTATTGGAGAGAACTCAGAATATTTTGTGCCACCTTTCAATGAAATGGCATTAGCTATGTCAAATGACTTTGAAGAACTGTTATCTGCAAAAGGATTTACTATGAGAGGTCCATTTGGTTCAAGAGATGAAATGGTTTATAATGACAAAGTAAACTCCAGTTTTGCAATTGAAATTAATATTGACTTAAACCCACAATACAACAGAAAGTATAAAGAAAATACAACTTTTGGTTCAATTCTTTCTTCTCAACTTGGAAAAAATTATACTTTGACAGGCGAAGTTACCCTTGGAGGTAATTTAGTAATCACTGCGTCATCCCCGCAATATGGAGAAAAAATTTGGAAGAAAAATATTGCTCTTGACAGAAAAACGTTTACTTATGTTGGTTCAGTTAAATGGTCAGAAATCCCATCAATGGCAGACGAATTAAAACAAGATAATGAAGTCTACAATACATTATCAAGAGAACTTGAAAAGTATTATAGCCAAGCATTAAATTTAGCTTGGCAGCAAATTGATGTAACAGAAATGAGAAACGTAGCAACAGAAGCTAAAAAAGCGGATAAGAGAGGAAACTAAATAAATTTACTCAATATTTTATTTTTAGAAGATATTCTAAATTACAATATCGAAAAGCCTTTCTTTACTTGCTACGATGTTTACTACAATTTTATTTAAATATACTTCTCTAAAATTATCAAATTTTTAAACAATTTTTTTACTAATAAAAACCAAGGTAGGTTTGAATTAATATAATAGTGGATGCTTCAAGTAAGCTAAAAAATTAAAACAAAAAATATGAAAAAAATTACCTTCTTAATAGTTATTTTATTATGTCTTGGGTTAATGAATTCCTGCAAAAAATCTAGCTCTGCAATTGATGTTATTGCTACACAAAAACCTATGCCAAAAGCTTATTTTACTTTCTCCAACACTGACACGTGGAATAAGAATGGGAAATTCAATTTTTTTGATAGTTCTATAAATACAAAGTCTTATACAATACGCTATGGTGACGGCATTTCAAAAAGCTCTGATTATTTTTCAGACTTAAGTGATCATGCTTATAGTTCCTCTGGCAATTATAATGTCACTTTAATTGCTTTTAATGCTAATGGAAGTGACTCAATTGTAAAGCCAATTATAGTGCCTAGATTCAAAGCCTTTTTCACAGCTTGGAGTTATGTTTATTTGGTGGTTAATAATCCTATAACTGTAAAGCTTACTAGTCCAACACTAGGAACTTACACAAAAACAATTTTTGAAGATTACGCTTTTGTTGGAGATTGTAGTAACTATTATGGGTGTGCTCAATTTGATATTCCTGCAGGTATTTACACCGCAACTTATACTTGTAATTGGTCTAATTGGGTCTCGCAAATTGTTAATCTTCAAGTAGGCAGTTGTAATTATCAAGAGTTATACTAAAAAATAAAACCCTGATCAATGAACTAAAAAAAAGTATATCAATCATCATGAGATAGATGCAAATGGAAATACAGGTCAAGTGTCTGCACAAGTAGAAAGTGCTATAAGCCAACAAGCCAGTAGTGGATGGGAATTTGTAAGTTGCTGTAACATTGACACTAGTATTGCAGGTACAAACGGCTGCTTTGGCTTGGGTGCAAAACCTGCTACAAGCACAAGTGTGCTTGTATTAATTTTTAAGCAATGAAATATTTAATGTTATTTCTAATAAAGCTGTATTGGTTTTTAATTCCCGCACATAAAAGAAATAAATGTTTATTTAAGGAAAGTTTTTCTACAATTGTTTTTAGAATTGCAAAAGGAAAAGGATTTTGGAATGCAATAAAAGTATTTAAAAAGAGAAAAAACATGTGTGTTCCAAATTATGAAATATTGGCAGGGGGAAATTTTAGTGGAATTTGTATTAAGGATTCCATTAAAATTCCTTACCAAAATTTATCTATAACTGTGCAAGCTGAAATTAATTTTTATAAAAGTTGTATTGTAAAACTTTAAAATAATATCATGCGTTCAAATAAAAAAGTAGTAAAGAAATATACTGAGGATTGTGGTTGCAGAAAGTTCAATATCTATGCTAATATTTCTAATAAAGAGTTTGAAAATGTATGAACAAAGTTTTAATATGGAAAAGCATTTTAGCAAAGTATCTAAATTTTAGTATTTCTTATTTCAATTAAACTAAGCATAATGAAACATTTAAATTTAAACTTACAATTAGTTACTTTTTTATTTATTCTTGTTATTATTTTTTCTTGTAATAATAGAAAAAAGGACGACACAGAAAAAAGTAATATAAAAGATAGCTCAAGCACCACCAATTTAAAACAAGGAGCAACCCAAATTAACTCAAATAATGAAAAACAAACTGGGCTTTACTTAATTAGTGGAACTAAGGATGAAAAAGTATTTTTTTATGACGAACCAGAGATCTCATCAGTTAGAAATGGATATATCAGCACAAATGAAGTAGTTGATGTTTTAAAAGTATCAAATTGGTTTGGTTACGTTGAGTTTGAAAATCTTCAAGGGCAAGTTTCAAAGGGTTGGATACTATTGAATAGTTTCTCAAAAAAAATATCACAAAATGAAGCAGACACAATTCAAGAAAATAAAAATGTAATGGCTGAGTCAGAAGATGATTCTGAAGATTCAGAAACTGAGAACGGCAACTATTCATCAAACGGAAATTCATTTGTTGGTACTTGGGTTGAAAAACAACCCAATGGTACTATGGATGATCTTTTTAATACTTCAATAAGTATTAAAAAGACGAACTCGGGTATTTATGAAATAAAGTGTAAAGGAAATTGCTTTGGAAGTTTAATGGAGTTTAGAGAATCAAATGGTGAATTAAGATCAAGTGCAACCGTTTTTGGTAATAACGTAATTCTTAAATATTCATATGACAGAGATGAAGATGCAATAATTAACCAAAATGATAATAAGTATTATAGGTACACTAAATAAATTTACAACCTCAACTCAATAATAATTTATGAGGGTGGATATATAATATTTTTATTTAATGTTATCACTCAGCTTGTGAATACTAAAATATAGTTTTTATCTATATTTAATTCATACTTAGCATTTGCATCCAAAAATTTATTAGATGCGAAATATCAATTGTAAAATATATTTACTTTCTGTAGACTTAATTGACAAATGGATACCTTGTACAATTTATGCTCATTATGGCAAATTAGTTTTGAGTTCAGATTAAGGAAATCTAAAGTGACATTAGATGTTTCTATTTTTTCTGTATGGTAACATTCTGCTGTTTTGTTTAGTGAAAGCAATGAGCGGAAAGTTATAAAATTTATAAAAACTAATAAATAGCATACTTAATCCCAAATGTCTTTAAAGAATACTTCTATTTTACAATTATCAATTAAATTGAAAGTATGTGAAAGTGGATTAATGGAAACCTGTGTATAATTATTATCAATTAATTCATATACCTCAATTTTATTGAATTGTGGGTCTATGATAATATAATATTTTACAGCTTGTGATTGATATAACTCCATTTTCTCACCTCTATCTTTAGAAGCTGTGGAAGGAGAAAGGACTTCAACAACTAATAATGGTGGGAAGTCTAAAAACTTTTTTTCAATTTTATCACAAACGATTAATACATCTGGTTGTACGATTGTATCCTCGGTAATTTTCCAATCTAGTGGAATGTATGTTTTGCATTTTTTGCAATTACCTTTTTTTAGCGCTTCTTCAAACTGAAAACTTAATAACATAGAAACTCGTTGATGGGCTGGCACAGGTAAAGGGCTCATGGCGTAGGGTATACCATCTATCAACTCCCAATTTCCTTCCCAAACACAATAATCATCATAAGTATAATGTGGGCGGTAT
Source organism: Ferruginibacter sp. (assembly GCA_043770525.1). GTDB lineage: Bacteria > Bacteroidota > Bacteroidia > Chitinophagales > Chitinophagaceae > Ferruginibacter. Next base: position 901 of record JAYVID010000211.1, on the reverse strand, counting down.
TTGTTGGCTAAAAGCATTGTGTAAATATAATGAACTTTAATAAAATATAGATAAATCTACGCCTTAATCTAGTACATAATAAAAGTTGAAAAAAGATATGAAGTTGAAAAGCTCCCGACAAAAATATCGGGACAGGTGCTGGATGGGCAGTAGTAGCTGCTCCCTACATTGAAATGTAGGGACCGCACTACTACAGACAGCCCGAGCAAATGCCGCCAAAAGATATGTTGCTCACAGCCACAAAACATTTTACATTTGCAACATGACTCCTGAAAGAAATGAACGAATAAATACGGTGCTTGCTAAACGGCAAACTGGCCTTACGGTTGTGTTGGAAAATGTGAACGATCCACATAATATTTCTGCGGTAATGCGTACTTGCGATGCAGTGGGTATACAAGATATTTATATTTTAAATACAAAAATTGGTGCACACGAAATGTGGAGTGCTAGGGCTAGTAGTAGTGCTATGAATTGGCTTACGGTACATCAGTTTACCAATTTGGAAGAATGTATTGCTGCACTTAGGAAAAATTTTGATAAAATTTATACAACACATTTGAGTGCAGATGCTGTTAGTTTGTATGAATTAAATCTTGCACAAAAAGTAGCGCTTGTTTTTGGTAATGAACATGATGGATGTAGTGAAGAAATTATTGCTTTGGCAGATGGAAATTTTATTATTCCACAAGTGGGTATGATAAAATCGTTGAATATTTCGGTGGCATGTGCAGTGAGTGTGTACGAGGCATTTAGGCAAAAAGATGCTGTTGGGCATTATGATAAAATGCAACTGGATGCAGAAATAGTAAATGGCTTAATGGAGAAATGGGATAAACCAAAATTTGAAAAACGTCTAGAGGCAAAAGCAGAAAGGAAGGCGAGGCATAACCGCTCCCTA
>JAYVID010000210.1:0-2151 GCA_043770525.1 Ferruginibacter sp. | reverse complement strand
CTGGAAGCAGAAGCCCATTAGCTTTTTGAAAACAAAATAATGAAATATTTTTTAGTGCAAGTGAAACTGGCTCTAACCGAAAACTTTGGAAAACAGATGGTACCCCTATAGGTACTGTACAAATAGCAGTACCTGAGCCATTTTTATTTGTATTCCCATTTATTGGTGTTCTCAATAATAAAATGATTTTTTATGGAACTAATAATACAGATGGTTACGAACCTTATGTTAGTGATGGCACTGCTGCCGGTACTTTTATGTTAGCTAACATAAACCCAACAGGTAACTCCCATACTGGTATAACTGAAAATGTACAATTTAAATTTAATAGCAAGCACTGCTTTTTTATATCTACAAATGGCACCAACAAATCTTTATGGCGTACAGATGGAACAAGTGCCGGAACAATTCAACTTACAAATGATGCAGAAAATGTAGCCAGCAATACAACAAGCGGAAGCTCAGAAATTGATGAAGATGGTTTATGGATACTTAATAATACTAATTACAAATTATATAAATCAGATGGTACTGTAGCAGGTACGTATTTGGTAACTTCTAATTTAACATACCCTAGTAATTTTAAAATATTTAATAAAGCGCTTTGGTTTAAAGCTAGAACTTTTGGTGGCAATGATGATGAAGAGCCCTGGAGAAGTGATGGAACCGCTGCTAACACAAATAAGGCATTGGATGTAGCACCAGGTGTATATTTTTCAAACAGATTTAGTAGCAGCCCATTTGCATTTTTTGAAAAAAACAATAAGTTGTATTTTTTTGGAAAGGATAATAACTTTCTAACGCAAACTCCCATGGCATTGTACCAATACACAGGCGATTTTACTTTTAATGGCTCACTTACAGGTGGAAAGTGGAAGGATAGTGCCAACTGGAACAGTGTGATGCCCCCAGGTATAACAGATACAGTAAACATTAATGGAGGTACTCAAAATATGCTTAATATTACCGGTGCGAAAGCTTATGCAGGGTTATTAAATTTAGGAAATAATGCCATCATTAATCTATCCAATAGTATAGATAGTTTGGTAATAAATAACAAATTAATTTCCAATGCCACCAATAATTTTACCGGCAATGGAATATTGGTTCTAAAAAATAATTTGAGCGACACTGTAAAAATTTCCAACAGTTTTACCGCAAATAATTTAGCCGTACTCAGCAACACAAGTCTTTTGGCGGGCACTGTTTCTATAAATAATTTACTCAACTTATATAACGGTAAATTATTTTTAAATAGCAATGTAGTGTTGCTGCAGGGTAATTCGTCTGTTGCAGTTGGCAATTTAAACAGCTATATTGTAACGAATGGCACAGGAAAATTAACCATTCAAAATATTGGAACGGGTGCAAGGGTTGGTGCAGTAAATTATCCTATAGGCACAGTTTCAAATTACAATCCCATACAATTTACTAATACAGGAGTAGCAGATAATTTTAGTGCAAGGGTACAGCCTACATTAAATGCTAACTATACAGCAGAAATACCTATAGGAAGTTCATACGGCACCAATGCTGTTAATGCAACATGGTTTATAAATGAAGAAATAGTAGGAGGTAGCAATGCTTCCATTAATTTACAATGGAATACAGTGCAAGAGCTTATTGGCTTTGATAGAAATATTTCTCAATTTGGCCATTATACAGGCAACTGGCAATTGCAAACTCCTATTTCTGCAAACGGAGCAAACCCATACAACCTTACAGGTACAGGCATTACCAGTTTTTCTCCCTTTGGAGTATTTAATGCGGGCTCGGTTTTACCACTCAGCTTAATAAAATTATCTGTAATAAAGCACAATAATCACAACAGTATTTATTGGAATATTAATAACCTTAATGGCGGTAAAATTGAGATACAAAAATCTTCGGATGGATTACAATTTTACGATATTAAAACTTTACCATACAATAACGTAGGAAATATGTTTGATGAAAATATAAACAATACAAAAACTTTTTACAGGTTAAAACTTACGGAAGTTGATGGAAAAATACTATATAGTAATGTAGTTATGATATCAAATGAATTATTAAACAACATTCAACTTTATCCTACTATTACAACTGATTATATAACCATCCAAAATAACGAAGCAGAAAATTCAATGCTAATATGTTTTAGAGAGGATG
>JAYVID010000209.1:0-4568 GCA_043770525.1 Ferruginibacter sp. | reverse complement strand
CAATGCTGCCAACCCTGCCAAGGGAGAATGTTGTCCGATGGCACCAAGCATAACAGCTATGTAGCTTACGATTAGCGGGACAGCTCCAATAATTCCTATTATGGAAAGTGAACGAGGCACCAAGCGAGACTGGTAAAGTAGGAAGCCTAACAACAAATCGTTTAATGCAGGCATGAAGCTTTGTCCGAGTAGAAAAATGCGGTCATAAAGGGTAACAAGTACATGGCCAGTAACCAATGCATCTGCCCCAACTCCCGCCTTTCGCAATGTAATAATAGACAAGATAAAAGCCACTCCGACAAAGATGGTGCCCGCTTCCAGAATTCGGGATGCAACTAACCCCAATGCAAGACCTTCGCTTTGCTTTTTCAATACTGGATAAAGAGCAACAGCACTACCAATACTTGTTAGTGCAACAATTATTTCTAAGATACCGCCTATGATGGCTGCAGTATCTGGGCCAGAGCCAATAATGTAATTAGGATTGTGTATCGAACTATAGAGAGCAATTGTCGGAATAGAAACGAAAGTTAGTAAGTAGAGTATGCCTGCTACAAGCGAGGTTTTTCGTAATGAACTCATCGAAACTCTTTTCGTTGATACATCAGTTGCGATTGCAGTATTTATTTTTGTATTCATTTTCATTTTTTAAATTTATAAGCTACACTTGTTAAAATAATAGGCAGCAATGTTGATTGTCTCTATATTTTTTTTCTCCTATTTAGATGTATTTCCATGGTTTATAAAAATGTACCCTAATCTTTACAGCCCTGCTATACGTTTCCTTATGGTAGGAATTAGTAGGCTTTACCACGCTTTTCAGACCAGAGTGCATATCCAAGCCATGCAATAGCAATCCCCATCGGCATAGCTGCAAATCGCTGTATCTCGTGTGGGAAAAGCGCTGCGGCAGGTGTTAAAATAGCCGTAACAGCAAGCAAACCAGCTGGCCAGCGTGGCAGAACTCCTGCACAGAAAGTTGCTATGCCAAACAGCATACCGCCTAGCAGGTATAAAATTCCCACAAAAGCATATGTGGGAATAATAGCCCCAATATTCATTTCACCAGGCGAACCATTTACTACACCAAGATAGCTATCCACAAACTGCGGTGTAACACTTGCTAATGGTGGTAAAATAAATATTTCGGCAAAGACAAAGCCCGACTGTAATGCCCACGAAAGACTAAACAAGAGAAAGCCAGTCAGCCCCAACCATCCAGCCTTTTCTACTTGCCTTACGTAGATGCCTACAATTCCGATTAAGAAAAGAAAGCACATGGTAAGCTTCAAAGAGATGATAATTACCCATTTGGTAGTGGTCACAGACGAGAGAAAGTCAGGTGGATGAATTGGCTGAATTCCTGCGTAAATGACACCTCCCACTATAGCCGATAATCCTGCCCAGCGGGAGAGATTCGAGCCTGATATCTTCATTTTATTCTCCTTGCTAGCAGTCATATTAAGATTGTATAAAGGAAAATTTATTTTGGACTCAATGCTAGTAGCAATTGAGATATTTTTATTAGTACTCATTTTAATTATTTTTTAAAATTTACAGAATACATTTCGTGAGATAAAACTGGCTACAGGTGCAATACCGCAAAGGGATAGGCGCAATATTTTATACGCTTTTATTTTATACCAAGTGGATTTTTCTTCCAAGCTTTAGAAAAATGCACACTAATCATCACTGCCCTATTATACATTTCTTTGTTGTACGATACATTTGTTAAACCATAATTGTATCTAATATCCAACGCTATTCTTCTTTGTTTAAACGGAAACTCAACACCTCCACCCATCTGCACACCTGCATCGAAACGTTTAAAACCTTCGGTTGAATTCTCAAATAAAAGTTTAGTGGACAATTCATCAATTTTCTTGTCTCCACTAATATTATAGGCAATGGATGGACCAGCATTCACGTAGAATTTACCAAAATGAAAACGAGCCAACAGTGGTAACTCTATCGTATATAAACGAAGATTTGATTCGCTCTCAGATAAGGGATTGTTAGCTTTTAATTTGCCTCCTTTTTTCATAAAATACAACTCGGAAACTAGTGAAAGACTTGGCGTAATGCCGGCTTGAAATGATGCACCTGCCTGTATGCCGTTAGCCGATTTTTTATAATCGGTCATGGCACTGTTGGCATCACCATAGTTGAGGTTTGTACTTACCACATTTACCATCAGATCTAGATAGGTTTTTGCAGTTTTTTTGTCGCTATTTATTTTTTTTGATTCTGGTCTTGTAGTTTGACCAAATGTAGTTGCTGATAGGAAAATCATTGTGATGATAAATCCTGTTTGTACCATTTTTTTCATAATTCTTTTTTTAAATTGTTTATTTAATTAATTTAAAACAAAAGTATATGAAGGGCTACTGCGGTAAAAATGGGATATGCAAAGGGAGTTAAAATGTCTGCAACGGAATGTTTTTAATCTACCAAAAAAATTGAAGGTTTAAGATTTGCTATTGATGAGTTGAAGAAAAGCCTCTTTGTATGTTTCTGAAATGGGTATTAATTGATCTGCAATTTTTATTCTGCTACGCTCTATTGATTCTATTTTATTTAATGCTACCATGTATGATTTATGCACCCTGCATACTAAGCTTGATGGAATTAACTTTTCAAGTTCACTAAAATTTTGTAGTGTCATTATCTTTTTATTCACCGTGTGAATTTTAAGATAATCTCTCATTCCTTCAATATAAATAATATCATTGAGCATAATTTTCTCTAGCCGGTTTTCCGTTTTTACGAAAACAAAGTCTGGCAGAAAGCCTGAAGAATGATGAACTAAATTTTCCTGAGCTTTATTTACAGCTTGCAAAAAACGATTAAAAGTAAATGGTTTTAAAAGATAGTCAGTTATCTGTAATTCATATCCTTTTAAGGCATACTGTTGATAAGCCGTTGTAATGATAACCTGGCTAGATATTTTTGAGCTTTCTAATAATTCTATACCAGACAACTCATCCATATTTATATCTAAAAAAAGTATATCAACTTTGTTGTTGTTTAAATAAGTGAGCCCATTGAGTGCATTATTAAAAGTTGCACTTAAATGTAAAAAGGGAACTTTGTTTATAAAGTCTTTCGTTTTTTCAAGCGCAAGGGGCTCATCTTCTATAATAATGCAGGTGTATTTATCCATTTGTAATTGTTAAGTTTACTGTGTATAATTCGTTTGTTTTATTTACTTCCAAAATGTGTTTTTCAGGGTAAATAAGCTGTAGCCTTTTTTGAATTAACTCATTGCCCAATCCACTATCAGGTTGCCGTACCGTCGGTTTAGCATCAAATTTATTTTCACATACAAGTTGTATGTTTTTTTTACTTATAATAATATGAACTCTAATAGCATTCTCCAATTTCTTATTATTGGTATGCTTAAAGGCATTTTCAATAAAAGGAATAAATACCATTGGGGCAATCATTTTATTACCAACAATACCAGTTACTGAAAAATGTACATAATGTTCGTTGGCTGTTCTTATTTTTTGTAATGATATGTATTTTTCTATGTATTCAATTTCTTGCGAAAGGAGAATTTTTTCAGCCATTGTTTCGTACAACATAAACCGCATAATGTCTGATAATTTATTCAAATAATTGGACGCTTCAACTGCATCTTTTATGATCAGTGCATCAATATTATTGATGGTGTTAAATAAAAGATGTGGATCAAGTTTCGATTTTATTAAGGCCATTTCCATTTCATGGTTTTTTTCTTTTAAAACTTCTTTTAATTTTTTTTCATTATACCAGTTTATAAAGCCCTTTATAACTAATGCTACCACGCCAGATATTAAGCCAATAAGTGTCATAGCGGTTATTACCACAATAGCTGTGGATCTCCCTTTTTTACCAGCAGTATCCATGTCTATCATGTAGCCATATTCTATCAAATACCTAATGAACATATACCCCATAAAGGCTACTCCTGTAGATATTAGTATGCCATGAATTATGGAAAGAAAAATTTTTTTATGTTGAAGATATTTAGGAAACAAAATAAAATAAAAAGACCAATAGGAAACAAACGAAGGAATAAATGCAAATACCAAAAGACTTTTTAAAGCATTCAAAATTCTATATTCTTGATTACTTGTATGAGCGCTACTTCTATAATAAACAGCTAACATGATTGCTATTAATATGAAGTAACATATCCAAAACCCAAGGTGCAATAAAATAATAATTGATTTTTTCATACGCTAAAGTAGATAGCTAAAGACCGTGAAGGTGAGCTAAAATTTTGGGTTTTGTGAAACAGATATGCAAACAAGGGAAATTTGTCTGCAAAATGAGTGATTGTAGCAAATCAATTCGGTTTCAAAAATATTCCACACTATAAAGAGTTATTCAAAACATATAATGGATGTACACTTGAGCCTTGGGGCACAATTTGAATTTAGTCCAATTCAACCTCATTTTTGTCCTATCATACAGATTACATGTGCAAGTACTTTTGCTGAATAAAAAATATTCAAAAAAATAATTAGCATGAAAACAAAAATGAAATTGATAGCATCTTTAAAGATTTGGGTTGTAATTTA
>JAYVID010000208.1:0-3499 GCA_043770525.1 Ferruginibacter sp. | reverse complement strand
AAAAAGCTAAATTGAAAAACTTCTGCCCGAACCACAGCCCAATAGCGAACTAAAGCTGATAGGTATTGCTTCTGCCCAAATTTTGCCAAACCCCATGTTAGCTGCTGCTTAATTTTAATCTCTTACTCTGAATAATTTAATAAAATGTTGTAACATAAGGATTGGAATTTTATATTAATTGGAACTATTTCTTTGTACATAGCTAATTTTTGATTTTTAAAATCTTTTAAAAAACTAAGTTGTTGCTCAGAAAATTTTGCATATCCTTCTATTTGCATTTCAGCAGGAGTATTATTTTTTACTAAATTATACATACTTAAAATATTTTTGTATTTCACCGCTGTCATGGAAATGTAATTTTGTAACTCAAGTGTTTTTATTTTCATTTCTTTTGAGTGTGTGATTAATTCTTCATTTAGGATAAATAATTCCATCTTCGCTTCGGCTAAGAGGAACTTAAAATAGTTATCATTTAAGTTTGTTTCTATATTCTTAATTTTCTCGTAATTTGTTTCATCGTAGCTTGAAAAATATACATCAAGTATCACATTAAGCCACAAATAGTATTTTTCATAAAAATCTACTAATGAATTTAATTCTTGAGACTTTAATGAAAATCTAACTTGATTGTTATATTGCAAATCAAGTTTCAACTTTTCGGTTTCTCTGACAAAGTCAGTTTTTATAGACTCAACTTTTTCAGTGATTTCTTCAATATCTTCCAAAGTTGCCAAATTTTTTCCTTTTTCTTGAAAATAAGATTTGAAGAAGGCCATGTATAATCCGATAATTATGATAAAAATTTCAAGAAGAATTTCTATGTCTTGCTTTGTCATAGTGTAGAGTTTTTAAAAAGTTGCAGCTAACGGTAGGGCTTTGCGATGTTGGGGCATTTGAAAATCGTCTGCCCGGAACCGCTGCCCAATATTGTTACCAAAGATGAAGATGAGAACAAAAAGCTAAATTGAAAAACTTCTGCCCGAACCGCAGCCCAATACCGAACCAATGCTGATGGGTATTGCTTCTGCCCCAATATTGCAAAACCCAATGTTGTATGATGCCCTTATCGCAGATTAAAAAAATAGGATGCTAAAATTAGCATCCTATTTAATTTTTTATTGAATAATTAATTTTTTAACAATTCTTGTTTTATTCTTTTCAATAACCACAAAGTAAATGCCTTTTGATAAATTGTCTAATGAAATTTCTTCATTAATTGTTCCTCCAAAATATTGCTTGCCTGTTGCTTGAGTTAGAACTTTTCTTCCATTCAAATCTGTTAAGTAAATATTTAAGACAACTGGTTTTGATAGTTCTAAAGCTAATACAGTTTTTTTATTTGCAGGGTTTGGCATAAGAGAAGCATTATCTACATAGTTTTTTATATCAATAATTGCTTCTACATCAGGAACTCTTGGATTAATTCTACTCGGTACTCTATTAGTTTTATAAGTTCCGCTGTTACAATAAGTATTAATTTCAGCACCTGTTGCTGGTATAAATAAACTTCCACTTGGTTGTGGCTGTGTGCTTAGTTTGATTGTCGATTGTAAAAACTTAGCTGGATATTTTAGTACCATCAATACATTTTGAGCTCTTGTTGTATCCATCGTTCTTCTTAAATTAACAATGAATTTCAAAAATACTTTTCCCTCGGGAAATTGCCAATAATCCCCTGGGGCAGGAGTTCCGCCAACTGTCAAACTGTTGAAAGTACTATTTAATGCTGTAACATCTGTGTAAGGAGTTCTGTAATGATAACTATTTGTGTTTGCATCAAGCCCTTCATATACCCAATCCCCTTTGTAAGGATTATTATCATTAGGGTCTGATGCTCCTGTTTCTACAACAATTGCAACCTGTACATCTTGTATGGCTAATCTTGCAGCAGGATTCAAAACATATTTCAAAGGTTTAGTTAATCTAAATTCATACACTTGTTCCCAATCTCCTGTAGCATTACTTAGTTTTTGTCTCGTACCTCTCCAATATTTTATTTCAGGAGTTTCAAACATATTGAATACGCCCATAATTTCATTGTAATATGGATAGTCATTAAACTGTGTTAATATTTTTGAACCTGGATTCCAAAAAATTGGTGTGCCGTAAGGATAATTTGTTGTAATATTTCCGCTCAACTTTGTGGTAAAATTAATACTCATTGGAGTTAACTGAACTTCTTGCGGTCCTGTTTCTTTCTTGCCGCCTGCTGTGAAGAAGTCTAATAAAGAAACTGCTGCTCCAATATATGGTGCTGCTTGTAAACCACCTTTTAAAAAATTACTCTTCTTTAGTATTTGTTGTAGTAAATTCAAATTTGTTTTTGCAGCATTAGCAGTTGTCGCTGTTGGAGTAGTAGAATGTGCAGCAGTTAATCCGCTTAATTGTGCATCTTTAAAACTACTAACACTTTTATAAGTTTCTAAAGCTTTTTTTCCACCTGCTATCAAATCTGCAAATGAATACGTTTTTGTATCTTGATTCAAAACGTTTTGAGTATTATTAATTGCTGCAATTGTACCCGTACTTGAACCTTCTAAGTTAATACTTGAATTTGTGATGAGCTTAATATTAAATAATAATCTTGATGTATAAAAACAAGTACAAGGGTCATACTGCATTGGGAAATCACCGTAAAACCACTTGTTTTCATTATTATTAAAACTTGAAGGGCTAGAAAAATGTTTATTCTTTACAAATGTAACATCAAGGGGAATAAGCCCCTCCGATAAATCTAATAATGAAGATTGGCTTATACCATTTGCTTGTGTTCCCTCAATTTGTTCAATGCTTATCAAAGCATTAGTAAATGCTACCCCTGGTGTTTTCCTAGCAATAAATACTCTTAATGTTGCTGTATATTTATTATACATAAACAAATAACAAAAATCTGCTTTTGGATTATTTGCAATTCCATTATCATCAAAGCCAAAATCTTTTTTTAAGATTTCCCAACCATCATATGGCTTCATATCGGTAGCTAATCTTAAATGGTCTATTATTATATTGTCTGGCTGGAAAATTGGACTCCAAATACTGTCATTCCCTGGAGTTGAATATGTTGTATTCGTAATATACTTTTGTTTCATCCAATCAAAGTTGTTCTTCTTTGGGGGATATATTGTGTTGACTGCAGAATCTGGTCGTGTAAAAATATTATTTGCAGGGCATTGCGCATTTACGTTAGCTTTATTTATAGCAAAAGCTAAGCATATGATTAAATAAACTTTTAATTTCATAATTTTTAATTTTAGGGTTTTTAAATTATCTTCTTATTCCAATAAATTTTTTCTGTACTGGATTTAACCAATATCCTTGTGCGTCAAGTAATGTAAATTGTTGGTAATTTATTTCCATTCTATTACCGTTGATTACTTTTGCCACACCATAAAGTGGCCCGTGAGAAAGTGTAGAGACTAAACCATTCTCGTTATCTATTAGTATGTAATTATATCCATAAACTCGTGGATTAATCCCAACGTAAGCAGCTATAGGTGGG
>JAYVID010000207.1:0-4160 GCA_043770525.1 Ferruginibacter sp. | reverse complement strand
TAACGCAAATTCGTTTTTTATAAACAATGATTTAAATGCTTCTTATACACAAACTTTTAATAAAATTTCTTCTTTAACAGTTGCAGGTTTTAACCAACAAAGCCAAAAAATAAATACTGTTGCAGTAGAAGCAAGAGATTTGGCTGCAGGTGTAACTTCTATAGATGGTGCTGCTGCAGTAGCTGCTCCAAGATCTGGTGTTGACAGAAGAGTAATTTTTGGTGGTTTCTTACAACAAACATTTGGTTACGATAATTTATTTTATATAACCCTTGCAGGTAGATATGATGGTAGTACAATTTTCTCAAAAGATAAAACAAATTATTTTTATCCTAAAGTAAGTACAAGTTTATCTTTAAGTGATTTTGCATTTTGGAAGAAAAATAAAATAGATAAAGTAGTAAACTCAGCAAGACTTCGTATGTCTTGGGGTAAAGCTGGTAACTTATCTGGTATCGATTCTTATGATGCATACAATAACTACTCAGCAGGTAATTTTAATGGTGTTACTACTTACAATATTCCTTCTACATCTGGTAATCCAATTATTAAAACAGAAAGACACCAAGAGTTTGAATATGGTGCAGACTTATCTTTCTTTAATAAATTGAACGTAACATTTACGGCATACAATAAAACTACTTTAGATAATTCTTTATTAATTAGAAGAATAGTAGCTCCATCATCTGGTGCTAACCAAAAAGTAGAAAACGTAGGTAACATAACTAACAAAGGTTGGGAGTTAGGTCTAAACTTTACTCCAGTTGCAAAAGAAAATTTTAGCTGGAATGTATTTGCTTCATTCAATAAAAATAAAAACTTAGTAGTATCTTCTAAGCAGCTTACTCCAATTACATTTGGTGCAGCATCAGGTGCTCCTGCGGTAATTTTGCCAAACGAATCTGTTGGTGTGTTTTATGGTGCTTATTTTGATAGAGATGCAGCTGGCAATATGTTGTTAGATGCAGCAGGAAGACCACTTACAAAAGTAAATACTGCAAATGGGCAGTTAGCTTTAAAAGTTATAGGAAACCCAAATCCGGATATGGTTTTAAGTTTTGGAAATACAATTAGCTACAAAAAAATAACTTTCAATTTCTTATTTGATGGTGCTATTGGGCAAGAGGTTTTTAATGCAGATAGAAGAACAAGGCAAGGTGTAGGTATTGGCGAATTAGCAGAGAAAGAATTAAAAGGTGAAGTACCAAGAGGATACACTTTTGCTATCTATAATGCAGATGAGTGGAGAATAGAAAGTGGTTCTTACATTAAATTAAGAGAGCTTGCATTAAGCTATGGCTTACCAGCTTTTGCAAAATTTGTAAAAAACTCTAGCATTACTTTAACTGGTAGAAACCTAATAAGTTTTGATACTTATCAAGGATACGATCCTGAAACAAATGCTGGTGGTAATGCATCTGTTTTAAGAGGAATTGATTTCGGAAATATTCCAAATCCTAAAACAGTTCAGTTAACATTTAGAGCACAGTTTTAAAATTTAAAATTAATTAAGAACAATTTTTAGAGTTTCTATTTCAAAGAAAATTGTTTAAATAAAAATAAAATCATGAAAAAAATAAAATATATAAAATTACTTTTTGCAGTAAGTGCAAGTAGTATGCTATTTATTTCTTGTAAAAAAGAATTTATAGATCCTACAAAGCCTTCGGTAGAAACTGTAGCAAAAGATGTAAACGGATTAATGAATTTGGCAGCAGGTATGCATAGCCGTTATTCCCTAGGAAGACAAAGCCCATTGTACAATTCTATGGTAGCAGGTGGTTATAGCGTACTTGCACTAAAAACACCTAATGCAGGTAACATTGCTGAGGCAGAATTAGAAACTGGCCTTACAGGGTTGCCAAAAGGAAATGCAATGGTAACAAGCCTTTGGAGAGAGTGTAATTTGCTAAAAACAGAATCAGAAACAATTTTGGATAATGTAAATGTAGCATTGATACCTGGCGATAAATCTGGTTTATTAGCTTACGGAAGTATTTTTTATGCACTAAGCGTAGGTACATTATGTGAGTTTTACGAAAAAGTACCATTAAAAACAGAACTGAATGCTACCTTTTCGGATAGAGCTACTGCACTTGCAAAAATTGTAGGATTGTTAGAAGCTGCGGATGCTGAGCTTGCTGTAAATGCACCAAGTGCAAAATTTTTATCTAAAATGCCAGCAGGTTTAGATGTGAAAAATACTGTAAAAGCATTACTTGCTAGATACTACAATATGCATAGTATGGCTACAGGTACTTATCTAGCATCTTCTGGTACAAAAGCAATTACTTATGCTGCTGCGGCAAGTGCTACCATCAAATCTGAATTTAGATTTACTGCAGCTACAAGAAATGAAGTAGCATTTTTATCTTCTACAGTTTTCTTACATGTAGATTCTTCTCTAGGTTTAAAAAATGGGTTAGCAGTTTCTCCTTTTTATAATTTAGATCCAAGATCTGGATATTACATAAACAATGCAGGAGGTGCTTTATTTGTAAAAGGTTTTTTAACTTCTGTTACTACATCTATTCCACTCTACTTACCTGGCGAAATGCAGTTAATTATTGCAGAAAACCAAGCAAGGCAAAGTGCTTTTCCTGCTGCTAAAACTGCATTGGATGCCGTAAGAACTAAAACTACAGATGCTTATGGTATTGGTGCAAACCAACCTGCTTATGCTGGTACATTAGATGCACCTAGTTTACTTGCAGATATATATAAGCAAAGAAGATTAGAGTTATTTATGAGTGGTATGGAGCTAGAAGATAGCAGAAGATTTAACAGACCTGGGCCTACAGCACCAACTAAAGAAAGAAACAGAAATTTCTATCCTTATCCTGCTGCAGAAACTGATAACAACCCAAACACACCTGCAGATCCTGCAATTTAATATTTCTCTTGCTAAATAAAAAAGATGACCTGTTTAGGTCATCTTTTTTATCTTTAAGGCTAAATGTACAAATACTAAAATGAACAAAAACATAACCCAACTACATACCATTGCCTCCAAAAATAAACGCTCCATCATTGGCCTTATGAGCGGCACATCGCTTGATGGATTGGATATTGCATTGTGTGATATAGAAGGGTACGGTACCAATACAAAAATAGATATCAAACAATTTGAGACAGTTTCTTATGAGCCAAGTTTTAAAGAAAAGATAAAAGAAATTTTTAGCAAGCATGAGGTAGATTTAGAAAAAGTTTGTTTGCTTAATGCTTATGTGGGAGTGCAACATGCAGGTATGATAAATGCTTGTTTGCAAAAATGGAATATAAAAAAAGAGGCTGTAGATATTATTGCAAGCCATGGGCAAACTATATATCATGCACCTAAAATTTTACATAATATAGAGGAATATGGCAATGCTACTTTGCAAATAGGCGATGGGGATCATATAGCAGTGCATACAGGAATAATTACCTTCAGTGATTTTAGGCAAAAGCACATAGCTGCTGGTGGGGAAGGTGCACCACTAGCCGTGTATGGTGATTATTTAATTTTTAGCAAAGCGGGTGAAAATCGTATAATGCTAAACATGGGTGGTATTGCAAATTTTACTTTTTTAGATGGAGACTTAGATGCTAGTAAAATGTTTAGTACAGATGTAGGGCCAGGTAATACATTGATGGATGCTGTGGTACAAAAACATTATCCGGGTAAATATTTTGATGAAGATGCAACAATCGCTTTGCTAGGTACGATTAACGAAAACTTATTATCAGCTTTAAAAGAAAATGATTTTTTTGCAAAAGAATTTCCAAAAACCACCGGACCAGAATTATTTAATTTAGCATATTTAAAAAAAGCACAAGAGAAAACAAATACTACCGAACTTAGTGTGCACGACGTAATGGCAACACTTGCAAAATTTAGTGCAGATACAATATCAGAAGCAATTATGAGAAGTATGGGAGATAAGAGTTTTGTAATTTATAGCAGTGGGGGTGGTATGCGCAATCCTTTACTGATGGGGCATTTAAAAAAGCAAATGCGCAATGCAACGTTTAAAACTACAAATGATTTAAACATAAATCCAGATGCAAAGGAAGCAGTGTTATTTGCAATACTAGCAAACGAAGCATTGTGTGGTGGAGAAACCAATTTTGGAAATGGAGTACCGAGTGTGAGTATGGGAAAAGTTAGTTTTCCATTT
>JAYVID010000206.1:0-5523 GCA_043770525.1 Ferruginibacter sp. | reverse complement strand
GAGCAACGGTAATGATTTTAGGAAACTTATTGATTGCTTTTGCACCGCAACAATTATTTTATTACGGCATTGCTTTTTCCATAATTGGTACTGGTTTTTTCAAACCAAATATTTCTTCAATGGTGGGCGAACTGTATCATCAAAAAGATAATAGAAGAGATGCGGGATACATCATGTTTTATGCAGGTATAAATATTGGAGGGCTGTTAGGCGGTGCGCTGTGTATTTATTTAGGTAAATATCATTCATGGAGTTTATGCTTTCTTGCTGCTGCACTGGTAATGCTTTTAGGAATGATTACTTTTTTACTTACCAAAAAACATTTAGGACCAATAGGAAACTCACCTTTAATAGAAATGCCAGTTGCCAAAAGAAAGGCCAGAGAAATAGCAGTATACTTAGGCTCATTATTAAGTATTCCTTTAATTTTTATAATGGTAAAAAATACTGATTATACGGATTACTTTTTATACTCCATTGGCATTATTGCAGTATCGTATTTTATTTTTGAAGTAATAAGATTGAAGGAAATTGAATTACAAAAAAAGGTGATTGCTGCTTTCACATTCATTTTTTTCTATTTTGCATTTAATGCTATTTATGAGCAAAGTGGGGGTTCCCTCTCTTTATTTGCAAAGGATAATCTTAGTTATAGTTTATTAGGATTTAAAATAGATCCAAATATTGTAAACAATAGTGCAAATACTTTGTTTGTAATTATTTTAAGTCCAGTTATAGGCTTGCTCTGGCTTTGGTTTGCTAAGAAAAAACTTGAACCAAATACTTTAATAAAATTTGGAATTGGTTTCTTGTTTTTAGCTGCTTCTTTTTACATTTTTTATTATACAAAATTCTTTGCAGATAGCAATGGCATTACCTCTCTCAATATTTTTACATTTGCATATTTCATTACCACCATTGGCGAGCTTTGTTTGGGACCTATTGGAATGTCAATAGTTACAAAACTTTCTCCAAAAAGGCTTTACGGAATGATGCTTGGGTTATGGTTTTTGGCAACTGCCTTTGGGCAATTGGCTGCAGGAAAATTAGGCGCAGAAATGTCATCTCCTGAGGGTGCTAATTTATTACAAAAGCTACAAGCATATACCGATGGATATTATAAATTAGCCATTTACTCCTTAATAGCTGGTGTTATATTAATAGCAATATCTCCTTTTATTAAAAAATTAATGGGCGACGTAAAATAAATATTTAAATGAACATACTCATAATAGGCTCTGGCGGCAGAGAGCATGCCTTTGCATGGAAAATAAAACAAAGTCCGCTTTGTAATAATCTTTTTATAGCACCTGGTAATGCTGGTACAGCAAGCTGTGGTACAAATGTAGATATTACTGTTACAGATTTTGAAAAAATAGCGGCGGCTGCTTTGCAAAACAATATTGATTTGATATTAGTAGGCCCAGAAGAACCGCTGGTAAAGGGAATTGTAGATTTCTTTAAACAATCAGCAACACTTCGGCATATAAAAATAATAGGTCCTTCAAAAGAAGCTGCACAACTTGAAGGTAGCAAGGCTTACTCAAAAGATTTTATGCAAAGGCATGGTATACCTACTGCTGCTTATAAAGAATTTACGGAGCGCAATTTTGCCGAAGGCATAGCATATTTAGAAAACCACACACTGCCTATTGTACTTAAAGCAGATGGTTTAGCTGCGGGCAAGGGTGTGCTTATTTGTATGAGTGTAAATGAAGCTAAGGCTGAATTTGAATTAATGTTATTGCAATCAAAATTTGGAGAGGCAAGTAAAAAAGTGGTAGTAGAGGAGTTTTTGCAAGGCATAGAAATGAGTGTATTTGTATTAACTGATGGCAAAAACTTTTTATTATTGCCAGAGGCAAAAGACTACAAACGAATAGGAGAAGGCGATACAGGCTTAAATACAGGTGGTATGGGAGCTGTGAGCCCAGTACCTTTTATGGATGAACATTTAAAAGAAAAAATTTTAAACAACATTGTACAACCTACTATAAATGGTTTTGCAAAAGACAATTTAGACTACAAAGGATTTGTGTTTATTGGCCTCATGGTAAATAATGGTGAGCCGAGTGTAATAGAATATAATTGCCGCATGGGTGACCCTGAAACGGAAGTTGTAATACCGAGATTAAAAAATGATTTAGTTGAATTGTTAAACGCAACTGCTACTAAAACCCTTGATAGCATTGCCATACAAACAGATGCAAGAACAGCTGTAGCTACTGTAGCAGTAAGTGGCGGATACCCTGGTGCATACGAAAATGGTAAAACAATTAATGGTTTACAACACACCAATATTGAAAATTCAATACTCTTTCACTCTGGTACAAAACAAGTAGAAGGAAATATTGTAACCAATGGAGGCCGAATATTGGTAAGCGTTTCGTTTGCTGATACAATTTCAAAAGCATCATGCAATTCTATTGCATTATTGCAAGAAATACAGTTTGATGCAATGAATTATAGAAAAGATATAGGTTACGAATTTTTGTAATTTTTTATCTTAAATATTGAAATTTAAAAGAAAAATAATTTTTTGATTTAATTGCATTTGTTTTTTAAAATAAAAAAAATAATAATAGGATCAATAGCTCAAAAGCAACTGCAAAACTAAATTAATTAGTAAAACCCTTTGCCGCTAAAGCTTTACAAAAAAAATAATTTATAAAATATTTCACAAAATATGCTTTTACATATTGTTAAATGAATAATTTATATCAAATTTGCGCATTCCTTACTATATAATACATTCACAAAACAAAAATGGGCCTCTTTAATTTTTTTACACAAGAAATTGCAATAGATCTTGGTACCGCAAATACCTTAATAATTCATAACGACGAAGTGGTTGTAAACGAACCATCTATTGTTGCCCTTGATAGAAACAATCCCAAGCTTTTATTGGCCGTAGGTAAGAAGGCATTGATGATGCACGAAAAAACCCACGAAAGCATACGCACAGTACGACCGTTACGTGACGGTGTAATTGCAGATTTTAATGCTGCTGAGTTAATGATACGTGAGTTGATAAAAATGGTGTATCCAAAAAAACCATGGATGGCTCCGAGTTGGAGGATGATGATTTGCATACCGAGTAGCATTACAGAGGTAGAAAAGCGTGCTGTAAGAGATAGTGCTGAGCAAGCAGGTGCAAAAGAAGTTTATTTGATACATGAGCCAATGGCTGCTGCTTTGGGTATAGGTATAGATGTAGAAGAACCAGTTGGTAACATGATTATTGATATTGGTGGAGGTACAACAGGCATAACTGTAATAGCATTGGCAGGTATTGTTTGTGACCAAAGTATACGTGTGGCTGGTGATGAATTTACTGCAGATATTATGGAAGCGCTTCGTCGTTATCATTCATTACTTATTGGTGAGCGTACTGCAGAGCAAATAAAAATACAAGTAGGTGCTGCTATGAAAGACTTGGATAATCCGCCAGATGATATACCTGTAAATGGTAGAGACTTGGTAACGGGTATACCAAAGCAAGTAATGGTGAGTTATCAAGAAGTGGCAGAAGCTTTAGATAAAAGTGTGTTTAAAATAGAAGAAGCTATTTTAAAAGCTTTGGAAACAACTCCGCCTGAATTGGCATCGGATATTTATCGCCGTGGCTTGTACCTTACTGGTGGTGGTGCATTGCTTCGTGGGCTTGATAAGCGTATAGCAGCAAAAATAAAATTACCAGTACACGTAGCAGATGATCCACTTAAGAGTGTAGTAAGAGGCACTGGTATAGCACTTAAAAATTATGATCGCTATCCATTTGTGATGCGTTAAAAAAACTAGGAATTAGGAATTTGTAATTAGGCTTATCATTACAAATTTCTAATTCCTAATTCCAAATTCCACTATTGTGCGTAATATTTTTCTTTACATAAGGCGTTATGCTACGCTTCTTTTCTTTCTGTTTTTACAGGGGCTTTGTATTTATTTTATTGTAAATTATAGTAAATATCACCAAGCTGCTTTTGCAGGTACCACTAATAAAATTACTGGTGCTTTTGATAAGCAATACAACAAAGTAGAGTACTACTTTGCACTTTCTCGTACAAACGATTCGTTGGTAAAAGCCAATGAAATGCTCTATAATAAACTACGCAGTAATTATAACCTGCCAGATTCTTCAAGCAAAACAATAATAGATACCATAAGGCAAGATTCTATTCTTATTTATAAAAAAACAACTTACCTAGGAGCAAAAGTTATTTCTAATAGTATTTCTGGCCCAAGCAACTACATTGTAATTACGGGCCCTTATGTAAAAAGTTTTAGAAGAAATATGGGCGTGGTAGATGTAAACAATAATGTAGTAGGTGTAATTACCGATGTGGAGGGAGAGTACGCAGTTGTAATGAGTTTGCTTAATAAAGATAGCCGTTTAAATGGAAAGTTTTTTAAAGGTGCAGAAACATCTGGTACTATAACATGGGATGGTGAAACACCCAATATTTTATCTATTAGTAATATCCCAAAAAGTGATTCAATAAAAGTTGGAGACTCGGTTGTTACTAATATTAGTTTGTTTTTTCCAAAAGGGCTTTTAATGGGCAGGGTAGAAACAGTGAAGCCAGAAAAAATAAACAACAATTTAAAAATTACTTTACGTTCTGCTGTAAATTTTAATAGTGTGGAATATGTATACGTAGTAGAAAATAAAGATGCAGAACCTGCAAAACAAATATTAGATAAAGTAAAACAGGATAGCAAGTAATGAGTGTATTGGTAAAAAATATATTGAGGGCAGTATTATTTATGTTGGTGCAATTTTATGTACTTGATAAAATTAGGTTACACCAAATGGTAACACCATATCTGTATTTTTTATTTATACTATGGTTGCCTTTTAAAATGCAAAGAGGTTGGCTTATGCTCATTGCTTTTTTATATGGCTTTTTATTAGATAGCTTTAGACACAACCCTGGCTTTCATGCAGCGGCATGTGTACTTATAGCATACATAAGGCCATTTTTAGTAAATATTTTTATACCACAAGAAGGTGCTGATAATAACTTTGAAGAGCCTTCTATAAAAAGCATGGGTGGCATTATACCTTATGCAATTTTTATGACAGTGCTTTGCTTTATACACAACGCATGGTTGTTTTTATTAGAAGCTTGGCAATTTGGTAACATTTGGTATTTTTTAGTAAAAACCGTTTTATCTACCATTATTAGTATTCTACTCATCATTATTACTGAATTGATTTTTGTAAGAAAACAAAAGTTTAGAACGAATACGGTGTAGGGGGTATGGGTTTAACTTAGAATTTATTTCTTCAAAGTTTAAAATTAATTTCTTCTACCTAACAATCATAATCGACCCTTTACCACTTACAACATTCCCTTTAAAATCTACCCCTGCCCAAGTGTATACATAAGCACCTATGGGTTGTGCTTTACTTTTATACGAACCATCCCAGCCTTTGCCGTTGCAAGTATTTTGTGTATATACTGTTTCGCCATAGCGGTTGTAAATGGTAAAGTTGGTAAGGGTTTGTAAGCCACTGCA
>JAYVID010000205.1:0-18691 GCA_043770525.1 Ferruginibacter sp. | reverse complement strand
CGATTGAGGTATTTGTTTATTTCGTTTTCTTGTAATTTTCTTACTTGTTGAAAAAGCGATTTATCATCTTCAGAAAAATCATCTGTATCTACAAATTTGGTAAGGTCTATTTTTTCTGTTTTGCCTAAGTACTTTTTATTGTCCTCATCTGGCTCACCTTGCAACGCATCTACCGTAAAACCTGGGTAGTTTTTTGCATTAAAATTAAACACCAAGCCAAGGCGCAATCTTTTCTTTTCTTTAGCAGTAGTAGTTTCTTCCGCTACAGGCACAGCTTTTATGGGTACAAAGTTTGAGGCGGTTCTATACGTAGGTATGGGTGTAGTGGGTACAGCCGCTACTACTCTTTTTATAGATGTATCTAGTACTTTTAAAAATGGTTTACCATCTTTATAAGTAAATTCAAATTTACCGGTAAGGTCATCAGCTAGGCTGTAACCGTAAATACCCAGTATTTTATTTTTTTCTTTGTCCCAATTTCTTATGCTGTCAAAATAGTCTGCACCATGCGCCTGTAATAATTGTACAAACAATAAAACCTTGTGCTCGCATAGTGGGTGCATGCTTTCGCTACACATGCATGAGGTATCAAAATTTCGCTCATCATTTTTTTGTATTACCAACGGAAATTTTTCTCCGTTTATCATTAGCTCTGCTTCTATTCTTTCGTCGGCTGCTTTTAATATGGTAGCTTTTGTGCTTTGCATTAATGTTTCTGCTTCTTGAAAAATAGAAGGAGATGATAACATTTTTATCATCTTCAAATCTATATTTTTCATTTTTGCTACGGAGTGCATTTGGTTGTATTGTATGGCACTGCTGCGAAGCAAATTTTTATCTACCATATCTTGCAAACGCAATAGCCCTGCGGCTTCGTGCCTGCATATATCACCAATATTATATGGACAACTGCAACGCAAATTCATTGCTTTTGCATCGCTGTATTTTTCAATATACACTTTATAGAAAGTATTGTACACATCGTCTTTTACACGAAACACAATATTACTCATGAGTTCATCATGCTCCACCAACTCTACATAGCCAAGCGATTGAATTTTTTTTCCACGGCGAATTACATCGTCGGTTCCGTTATTGTAAACGTGCTTTATTAAATGTGGTAATGCCAAAAGAACAAATGTTTTAGTAGTACTGAATAAAAAATGCTGGCATGCTAAGCTTTAGTTTTTGCATACGCATTATGCAAGGTACGACAGTAAAGTGGCAGGGCAATGGAAAATTTGGGTTAATTGTTGTTATTATTGAATTAATAACATTATCATTAAAATTCGCTAGCAGATTCTAAAACAGAAATAGCCCAAGGGTTGATTTTACTGTATTGTTTTACTATGATTCCTTCTTTTATTCTACAAAGTAAAACAGGTTCAGCATATTCGACAGAATTATCATACAAATATAATCTGTCAACAATTTCAGTACAAACAGAGCAGTTTGCAATTGATTTTTTATACCTAGAAATTATTTTCGATATCGGAACATCATGTCCTCCTTCCATTACTCTTTTAGTAATTCTAGAAGCATTAATTTCTGGGCTATTTGTACCTACAAAAAAAAGTCTAACAAAATAGCCTTTGTTTTTAGCGTCTATTATAAAATTTATTTTGTCTTTAGCAGAAAGTACTGTTTCAAAAATTAAACTTCTATTTTCTTTAATACACAACTCTCTTTTTACTTGAGCAAGATTGGCAGCATTTATTATGGCATCTTTGTCATTCCAGTCTCCAAAAACATCATTAGCAATATTATCAGGGTTTATATATTCGCAAGTTTCTACCCATTCATGTTGAAGTATCTTATCGGTTAAGGATGTTTTTCCTGAACCATTGGGCCCTGCAATTACAATTAATAAAGGCTTTTTCATTTTTGATTTTTATACCAAATTTTAGCCGCTTTAACTTCTTCTAAAAGTTGCTTATCAAATTTATTTTTTGCCTTCGCAGCCTTTTCCTTTGCTTCCTTAGCCACCTCTTTCATTAGAAGGGATAAATCCTCATCAGAAGGCTCTTCCATAGTCATTAATGTTGGGTGGTTCATGATGATTTGTTTTGTACAAATTTAAACAATAAAGCTAATATAGAAGATTATGGCTTACCAATACTTTCTATCGATTTTTCTATATCAAAGCTTTCTGTATGCTTTATTTTCTTATTTAACTTATAGCCCATTCGCAATAAGACGAAGCCAAAAATCATTAAAATATGGTACCCTAATAAATAACCAAAACCATTTTTTTCTATATCTGCAAGAAGTTGAGGAAGTTCTATAATATCCACAAGCAAATTAAGTACTACAAGAAATGTACCTATTGTTAAATAAATATTTCGGCGAGCTTTTATATTCATAATAAAAGATTTAAAACTAGTTTTTATTCACCAATTTCCCATCCACATACACAGGCAACGAAGGTGCACCATCATCTGTAAGGCAATAGCGAATATCTTTTTCTAAACCAAATTTTGTAAGCCGATGATAATGTGTAGCATTTCGCTCTTTCATAAAGCCATACAAATCATCCTTCGCAGTAAGGTATAAACTTTCTGCCATTTGAGAGTAATCACACTCTAATGAAAAGTTTTCTTTTAAGCGATTGATAACAGCACCCGCAAAAAGGGTATCTTCAATATTCACTTTGTCTTTCCAAGCAGCACAGCCTAAAATAACATTGGTATTTTTGGCTAATAAATAATCGCAAACGGCTGTAATATTTGGAAAAGAACCAGTAATGATTTCCTTTGCGCCACGGTTGTGTGCCATGTGCAATAACTTGGTGCCATTGGTGGTGGTAAGCACGAGTGTTTTGCCTCCAATAAAATCGGTAGGGTATTCAAACGGCGAATTGCCATATTGTAACCCTTCTGCCACCTTACCATCACGTTCGCCAGCAGTAATACAATTTAATTCTTTGCCAATGCGAATGCAATCTGGCACACTATCTACTGGTATTATTTCTTTTGCACCATTGTTTAATGCGGTGGCAATGGTAGATGTAGCCCTAAGTACATCTATAATAACAACAACACTACTACTTACATCGTATAAATGTAACAATGCTGGAGACGGACAAGTGTATAATGAAGGTTTGCTCAATTTTGTTTAGTTTTTAAAGGGTTTATGATTGTTAAACCCTTTATTTTATTAAAATCTTTTTCGTTATTTGTTACTAAAGGTAAATCATAAAGCAAAGCTGTTGCCGCTATGATAGAATCACACGTAGAAATGTTTAAATTTTGCCTTATGGTTGTTGCTTCAATGATAATTGATTTGTGAAGTTCAATAATTTCTATAGCACTTAATAAGTTTTCAAGGTATATTTTCTCAGAAATTGTAATTTTATGGTAACCCAAAGTTTCTAAATATGATATACGGCTGCAATAGGGATTTTGTTCAAAAAGAAAACGTCTTAAACTTTGATAGTCTGGTTGAGAACTATAAATAATTATATTGCTGTCTAAAATAATCACTAACGACCGAAAAATTTTTTATCTTTTCTTATTTCTCTTTGCCAAGCAGAAGCATCTTTAGGGAAAGAGGTGAAACCACCCTTTTTTGAAAAGCCCTCCATAATTTTTACCAAAGCTTTTCCATCTGTTTTTGGGGGAAGAGGAGGAAGTGGTTCATTGTCTTTTTGTTTTACCAACCAGCCATGTTCTTTAGCAATAGCTTTAGCTGTAGCTATTTCTTTTTTACTTTTTGTATCAATTAGTATTGTCGTCATGATAAACAAATTTACAATTATTTTATTATTGTACAATCTGTTTTTTCTGCATATTCTTTAATTACTTCATTTCGTTCTGTTAGCAATCGTTTAAAATAATTTTTTAAGAAAAGCCACATCACAAATTTACCGAGTAAACCAAAAGGAGCTTCTAAATGTATAACGTCGGTCATTAAAGTGCCATTATTTTTTTCTTCAAAAAAATGTTGGTGAGAAAAGCTTTTCAAATCCCCTTTCTGCATTTCATCTGTAAAAGAAAATGGGAAATTGTAAGCCGTTATTTTAGAAGTGAAATATCGTTTTTTAAAAAGATGATTTGCCTCCCATGTTACCCATTCGTTTAAGTTTATTAAACCTGTTGTAACACCCGCAATGGCTTTTTCGTTTGTTTTACTGGTAGAGATAAGGTGCAAATCTATACTTCTACTGAGGTTGAAAACAACCTCGGGGGAGTTTTTGATGAAAGTTTGTATTTTGAATGAGGACATAAAGGGCATTTGATTTGCAAAATATTTTAAAAAGTTTACATAATTAAAGAGGTAGAACAGTGCTAGAGAGCTAAACTTATAAAAAGCCCAACCCTTTTACCTTATTATGAAAAACCGATAAAAATTCTAGGTTATGAATAAGGTAATAAGGTTTAAGTTTTAAAAATCACAGTTTTTCTACTAAGGTTAAAAAACCATTAAGCCCGAAGGGTTTTCTTTAAAAACTACTTTTCAACAGCTTAAAAAATACGAAATTGGCTTTGTTTTAATTTTAAAAACTTTACATGTTTACGGATGTAAAACCTTAGTAGAAAATTAAATTTATAGAAAGCTAAACCTTATTACCTTATTAGTTAAACTTCAACCAATAAAACAATTAGTGTTTAAACGGGTACAATGTTTTTTCATAAAACTTTATAAATGTTTCATATTCCTCTGTGAATCTTACTTTTTTTATGATGCTCAGGCTGATTTAGGATGTACTTACAAACCTTATCTACATCAGATTTTGAAACAGAAAATGCTGAGGCGGAATCTTGCCATGCAAAATTAAAATCACATAATTTGTTTTGATTAATAAATTGTTGTGAGCTGATAGCAACCACTGTTGCCAAATTTTCTTCCGATATTTTTGGTGAACGAGAAACTAAAAAATGAATATGTTTTGGATTTGCATAAATAGCATATAGCTTAGAGTCATTGTTGTTTATAATTCCTGTTATATACTTTTCAATTCGCTCTCTATGTTTTTCTACAATTATTGGAGATCGATGTAGTGTTGTAAAAATAAAATGAGTATATAAATTGTTATAATCTATTTTCATTTTCGACGTTTTACATTAATAAATTAAAGCTTTATTTACTTTGAATTAATAAGGTTGGTTTATTGTTAATTATTGTTTCTACTAAGGTTTAAAGCACTTTAATGTTTAAAGGCTTAATTTTTCTCAACTTAAAAAATAATTTTATTCTACACAAACGGCACTTTCACCACTACAGCCTTCATATTTTTATCTCTAATTTTTATAAAAATTTCGCTACCTATACCTGTATGCGCACTAGCTACATAGCCCATGCCTATTGCCTTACCTAGCGATGGAGCTTGTGTGCCAGATGTTACATTACCAATAATATTTCCACCAGCATCTACAATTTCATAATCATGGCGAGCAATGCCTTTGTCTATCATTTCAAAACCTACTAACTTTTTTGTAGCACCTTCTGCTTTTTGTTTTTCAAACAACGCTTTGTTGGTAAAGTCTTTTGTAAATTTTGTTATCCAGCCAAGTCCAGCTTCTATTGGAGAAGTGCTGTCGTTTATATCCATGCCATACAAACAAAATCCTTTTTCTAATCTTAAAGTATCTCTAGCGCCAAGCCCAATTGGTTTTATACCAGATGCTGCGCCTGCTTCAAAAATGGCGCACCATATTTTATCGGCAGCACCATCTTTATCAGCAAAATAAATTTCTACACCACCACTACCTGTATAGCCTGTAGCACTTATCAAAACATTATCTACCCCTGCAAATTTTCCTTTTGCAAAAGTGTAATAAGTAAGGTTTAAAATATCTATATCAGTGAGTATTTGTAAAATTTTTGTAGCATTAGGGCCTTGTATTGCTAGCAAGCAAGTTTCTGGAGATATATCTTGCATGGGCACATTGTTGGTATTATGTGCGGTAATCCAATCCCAATCTTTTGCAATGTTACCAGCATTTACAACAAGCATGTATACTTTATTTTCTTCGATACAATACACCAATAAATCATCTACAATTCCACCATCATTATTTGGCATGCAACTGTATTGTGCTTTGCCAGCGGTAAGTTTGCTAGCATCGTTTGTTGTAATACGTTGTATCAGTTCCAATGCATACTCCCCTTTTAAAATAAACTCTCCCATGTGGCTAACATCAAACACACCTGCATTGTTGCGTACAGCTGCATGCTCATCGTTTATACCAGTATAAGAAATGGGCATATTAAAACCTGCAAATTCAGCCATTTTTGCGCCAAGTGCAATATGTCTATGGGTAAAAGGAGTGTTTGTCATTTATAATTTTTTCTGTTGCAAATGTAAATACAAAAATAGAAAATAGAAGGATCAAAAATCATTAATAATTGATTTGGTTTTATTTGTTGTGCTTAAACTGTCTAGGCCCTTTGCCAATCTAATGATACCAAATGCCAATAATCCAACTGCTACAAATACAACTTGTCCACCACTGTATTTATTTACTGCAATAGAAAGTAGTATCATTACAATTGTAATAATTGCACCATAAAAAATATCAGATTTTGTGTCTTCTAATTTTTCAACACATTTTTGTTTTGCTGTTTTAAATAAAATAAAACCAATATCAGGAGGGATACCTTTTCTTTCCAAAGCTGTTTTTATTTCTAAATTACTCCTTCCTTCAACTTTTGCTTTAATTATACTTTTTATTAAAGTATTTATTTCTACTTCAGATTTCTCCATTTTGAATAATTCAAAGTTTGCAGACTCAAAGCGTTCTTTTTCTTTTTCTAATGAAATAGCATCGTAATTTACATTTCGTTTATTTAATTCCGCTCTTGCAATTTCAAGCACATCTATACTTAATTTATCTTTAGAATATAGTAGTGTATTAATTATTTGTTTACTATCCATTTTGGCATACATTTTTTCCAAAAAAGAATTGTTTTCCATAGTATATAGTTTTTGTAACAAATGTAATAGAAATAGTACAAAAAATCCCCACCGTTTCCAGCAGGGATTTTCATCAACCTCAACAAGTCTTTATTAATTTAAAATACTCATCAACAAATTACTGGGCAAAGCATTGTATATTCCTGTTGTACTACTATTGTATTTCTCAAGCTGTTTATCTATTTTCTTTTTCTCTTCCTCTAACGAATCTTTATAACGTTTTTCATCTTTTTGTAGTTTAATTTTTGCGCTGTCAAATTTATTTGTTGGTGCATTGTTGTCATACCTATACGTACCAGTTTCATCATCATTGTCATCATCTTCTGTTTTCTCATAAATCGTTTCTCCATCTATAATAATTTTTTCTGTTTTTTTACCCCTTTTTTTATACTCGCTGTTAGCAGGCTTACCATCAAGTGTTACTAATCCATCTTTAGTCATAGTATACCACACACCAGTTTGCCAATTGCGTTCTACATTTTCAAAAAAGTTATCTAAATCATCGTAGTTGCTATTGTTTATACTTAATCCATCAAAATGAATTTGATTTAGCCACCCTATATTTTTTTGCACCCTTATTCTTTTTCCTTTTGGTACATATATAGTAACTATTATTCGTTGATTGCGAAA
Organism: Ferruginibacter sp.; assembly: GCA_043770525.1. Lineage (GTDB taxonomy): Bacteria > Bacteroidota > Bacteroidia > Chitinophagales > Chitinophagaceae > Ferruginibacter. Next base: position 11,145 of record JAYVID010000205.1, on the reverse strand, counting down.
CTTATCTTTTGTATTAATTTTTATACCCCTGTCTAAAATCAAGTTACTGTCTTTCTGTTGTATGTTATAGGTTATTGATGTTGCTAAGCTATCTGCAAACATTTCTTTTCTACCAGAAGCGTATTTTAAGGTTGTTACCCTAAAACTATCATTATTAGATTTTTCAATATTTACCCTCACATTTCTTACAACAGCACTTTCATCATCACTAGTCATTTCAAAAACATCAGAATTAAACATACCATCTCTTGTATTGTTTATGTTAGAACGAGAACTACTAACATCTAAAGCATTTACACTGGGATTTAAAATAGCTACATTTTCTGTATCTAATGTAGATCTGTATTTAAAATCTTTTTTAGTGATGGATACTAGAAATATAAAACAAACCCAACCTACAATCCACATTGCAATAAAGCTTAAACGAAGTAATTTGCTACCCGCTTTTACTTTGGTAATTTTTCTTATTACCCATGTGATAACTGCAATCATTGGCACTAGTATAAAAAATATTAATGTACCCCATGCCAAAACGTTTTGCCAACCACTTGTAAAAATAAAATCTTTTAGAGGGAAAACAGAGAAGGATGCAATTCCTCCAAAAAACAATGCTATAACTAAACTAAACCCTACGATTGCAAGTATACTGTACACAAAAAACTTTATAATAAATGTAATTATATCTGCAAAAACATTACTTCCTCTCTTGCCTAAATTAGCAGCTTCTGTACCAAAAGCGCTACCTTTTTCACTTGCTACAGATGTAGCTTCTTTACCAAATTTTTGTACCCTTTGTTGTACCCCTTTCATTTCTTCTACCACAGATTCTTTTATAGAATTCATATCAACTTTTTCTCCCTTCATTTCTAATTTTTCAGCTGTAGTTTTTGCCTCTGGTAATACAATCCATAATATAATGTAAATAAATAATGGACCAGGGCTTAAGTTTAAAACATTAAAATCATTGTAGCCACCAAAATGCCCCCAATTTCTACCAGTTGTAAGTGATACCAACGGTAGTAAAAAGAATACCCTAGGAATCCAAACATTTATGCCAAAATAATTTGCAATACCACTTGCTACACCGCCTACATATTTTTCATCTATATCTCTATATAGCTTTTTACGGCGACTACCTATTACGGTGGTTGCGCTGCTTGGTACCGCTATCCACAATATGATGTATGGTATAAAACCAATACCAAAAGAGAAAAGCAAGATTAAAAAGACAACTCTTACGATAGCAATATCTATATCAAAATAATTTGCTACCCCACTACACACACCACCCACTATCTTGTGATTTTCATCTCTAAACAATCTCTTTTTACCACTTGTCGTAGTGAAGGTTGATTGATTTTGGTTGTTATTAGCACTATTTTGTTGATTATTTTGTGTGTTAGAAGCGGAGGATGGTTCTGCATCATCAAAGTCTTCTGGACGGCCAATACTTTTAATGATTGCATTTACATCATCATCTATAATGCAAGTAGCCCCTGCTTTTATACGCTCTTGAAAAAGTTCACCAATACGATTTTCTATATCGTTTATTATTTCGTCTTTTCCTTCTTCTGAATCAAAATGACGAGATAGGCTTTCGATATAACTTTTTAGTATTTCATAAGCAGTTACTTCTATTGGTACTATTCTGCCTTGAAAGTTTATGTTTATTACTTGTTTCATAAAATTAATTTTATGTTGGTTATTGTTGTTGGTTGATTTGAGATTGTTTTTTGTCAGCCTGAGCTTGTCGAAGGCGGTTTTAGTTTATGCAACGGGTTCGACAAGCTCACCCTGACAACCTATTATTTTGTAAGCGTTGTTACTGCATTTGCCATTTCGTTCCAAGTGGCTTCTAGTTCTTTATAAAAAGCCAGTCCTTTTTCTGTGAGGCTGAAATATTTTCGTGGTGGACCACTGGTACTTTCTTCCCACCTATAAGAAAGTAGCTCCGCATTTTTTAATCTTGTGAGCAAGGGGTACAAGGTGCCTTCAAAAATATTGAGGTTGGCTGCCTTCATTTTGTCAATAATATCCGAGGGATAAGCTTCTCCCAATTTTATTACAGATAAAATGCAAAACTCCAACACTCCTTTGCGCATTTGGCTTGCTGTGTTATCTATATTCATTTTATAATGTTTTTAATGTTATTTCCTACTTTGATAACACAAAGATAGGCTTTGTTTGGTACTATGCAAAACATAATACCTTTTAAAATTTAGTAGTATGTTGTAACTTGGTACTAAAATTATATTTAAAATGATGATTTATAATAAATTATATAAATATTATTCAAATATAAAAATTTTTACGTTTGGGATAAATGGTTTTAAAAGATATATGAGTGGTAATAAAATGGGGAGAATTAAGCTATTTTTACATCATGGAAATTATAAAAAACGAAAAACCATTACCAAATCTTGCTTTTTGTATATTAATGGATTTAATTGGTTGTGCTACTTATATATTTCCTGTTATTGCTGAGTTTATGGATATTATATGGGCACCAATATCTGCATACATATTTTACAAAACTTTTGGTGGTAAAGTGGGGCAACTGGGGGCTTTGTTAAATTTTATTGAAGAAATAATACCAGGAACGGATGTTGTGCCATCGTTTACAATAGCGTATTTTTATAAAAAATATTTAGTAGCATAAGTAAATAAATATCTTTTAGGCTTAGTTATTCTTTGCTCCTTTGCGTGAAATCTTCTTTAAATTTGTGTTATGTCACGCTTCAATTTACAATCCTCATACACACCCGCAGGCGACCAGCCAGATGCAATCGCAAAACTTACTGAGGGTATAAATGAAGGAGAGCAACACCAAGTATTATTAGGTGTAACAGGTAGTGGTAAAACATTTACCATGGCCAATGTGATACAAAACACTCAAAGACCCACGTTAATAATTACGCACAATAAAACCCTGGTAGCACAGCTGTATGGGGAGTTTAAACAATTTTTTCCTGATAATGCGGTGGGTTATTTTGTATCGTATTATGATTACTACCAGCCAGAGGCATACATGCCAAGCAGCAATACTTACATAGAAAAAGATTTAGCCATTAACGAAGAGTTGGATAAACTTCGGCTGCAAGCCACAGCACAATTGCTAAGTGGGCGTAGAGATATAATTGTAGTAGCCAGTGTGAGTTGTATATATGGTATGGGGAACCCTGCGGAATATGAAAATGGAATTATAAGAATAAAAAAAGGCCAGGTAATAAGTAGACAAGGATTTTTACACGCATTGGTAAATGCGTTATACAATCGCAGCCAAGGAGATTTTACTAGAGGTACATTTAGAGTAAAAGGCGATACGGTGGATATTAATTTGCCTTATGTGGACTATGGCTACAGGGTTAGTTTTTTTGGCGATGAAATAGAAAGTATAGAAACGCTAGAACTCTCAACAGGCAAGCGTATCATACAGGTGGAAGACGCCGCTATTTTTCCAGCATCGTTGTATTTGGCACCAAAAGATATGCAGGCAAAAGTAATAAGCCAAATACAAGATGAGTGTTTTGCGCAAGCAGAATATTTTAAAAAAAGCGGAAAGTTTATAGAAGCGCAGCGCATAACCGAACGGGTGAATTATGATATAGAAATGATTAAGGAATTGGGCTATTGCAATGGTATAGAAAACTATTCTCGTTTTTTTGATCAACGTGCGCCAGGTGCAAGACCATTTTGTTTGATAGATTATTTTCCAAAAGATTTTTTGATATTGTTAGATGAAAGTCACCAAACCATACCACAAATAAGCGGCATGTATGGTGGAGATAGAAGTAGAAAAATAACCTTGGTAGAATATGGTTTTCGATTGCCATCGGCTATGGATAATAGGCCACAAAATTTTCATGAATATGAAAACCTTGCCAACCAAACAATATATGTAAGTGCTACCCCTGGAGAGTATGAATTAGAAAAATGTAATGGAACGGTGGTGGAACAAGTGGTAAGGCCAACAGGTTTGTTGGATCCTCCAATTGAAATTCGCCCATCTGTAAACCAAATAGACGACTTGCTAGATGAAATAGATAAGTGTATAAAAATGGGCGACCGTATTTTGGTAACCACACTTACCATTCGCATGGCAGAAGAAATGCAAAAATATTTGCAGCGCATAAACATAAAATCAAAATACATACATAGCCAAGTACACACACTAGATAGAATTGAAATTTTGCGAGAGTTGCGTTTAGGAATTATTGATGTACTCGTTGGGGTAAATTTATTGAGAGAGGGTTTGGATTTGCCAGAAGTATCTTTAGTAGCCATACTCGATGCAGACAAAGAAGGTTTTTTACGCAATGAAAGAAGCCTTACACAAACGGCAGGGCGTGCAGCAAGAAACAGCCGTGGCTTAGTTATTTTTTATGCAGATAAAATAACAGAGAGCATGCAGAAAACGATGGATGAAACACAACGCAGAAGAGAAAAACAAATTGCATTTAATACTGCCAATAACATTACACCTACAACTATTACAAAAACCAATGAACAAATATTTGCACATGGTAGTGTGTTGGATATAAAAGCTTTTGACCCAAGCAAACCAACAGCAATGGGTAACGATGATAATATTTTAACCATAGCTGCAGAAGAACAAGAGGAATACAAAACCATACCTAGCATGGAAAAAGCCATTACAAAAATAAAAAAGGAAATGGAAAAAGCCGCAAGGGATATGGATTTTATGGAAGCTGCAAGGCTGAGGGATGATATGTTTAAAAAGCAAAAGGAGTTGGAGGAGATGAAGAGTTAGGGAAAATATTTTAAAATAATCCTATCAAAAAAAGCAAATAATCCTATCATTTTGAGCTAAATATTCCAAAATAGCGATAGGATTATTAAGTATAAAAAAGGCAACCACATATTTTTTGAGCAAACATATTTTTGGCTATTTTTTATTATTAAAGAAAATCTACAATACTCAAAATGATAAAAATAAAAATCTAAAAATTAGACACAAACGCTTTAAACGAACTTTAAAACCATTGCCAATCATTTTTGTTGTAATGATTGTTCTTGCATTCAAAATGGATCTAGTTTATAACAGCTTAAATTTTTTACAGAAAAATACTTTGCAGTAAAAGAAAAAAAGGCAAGCGTATTGCCTTTAGATTTTGTTTATAAAAATTAAAAAAAGGAATAAAAAAAGCGCATACCCTTATTGTAAAAAAGAATATGCGCAGGTGAAATGTTTTTTATGTTTATACCAAGTCTATATCAAAACTTACCAATTGAACAAACTCCGCTATACGGGCATCTATATCTGCTTTGGTAATTTCTTTTAAACGCTCAGGGCCAAATTTTTCTACACAAAAACTAGCCATTGCACTTCCTACGATAATAGCTGTTTTCATATTTTCAAAACTAATATCTTTTGTTTTTGCAAGGTGCCCAATAAAGCCCCCTGCAAAAGTATCTCCAGCTCCTGTTGGATCAAATACTTCTTCTAATGGTAAAGCTGGTGCAAAAAATACATGGTTTTCATGAAACAATAAAGCCCCATGCTCTCCTTTTTTTATGATTAGAAAACGTGGCCCCATTTCTAAAATTTTCTTTGCAGCTTTTACCAAAGAAACCTCTCCGCTTAATTGTCTAGCCTCGCCATCGTTTACCAATAATACATCTACTTTTTTCAACACAAAAACTTGCCATGGCAGAGCCAACAATGATTGCAGTTTTCATATTCTCAAAACTAATATCCTTTGTTCTTGCAAGGTGACCAATGAAACCTCCTGCAAAACTATCGCCTGCTCCAGTGGGATCAAATACATCTTCAAGTGGTAATGCAGGTGCAAAAAATACATGGTTACCCTGAAATAGTAATGCTCCATGTTCACCTTTTTTTATAATCAGATATTTAGGCCCCATGTCAAGTACCTTTTTTGCAGCCTTAACCAACGAAAATTCTCCGCTCAGCTGCCTCGCCTCCGTATCATTTATTAATAACACATCAATCATGTTTAAAACTATTTTCAGATCTTCCATTGCCGTGTCCATCCAAAAATTCATTGTATCCATCACAATCAATTTTGGACGAGTAGTTAGTTGATCTATTACACTCATTTGAAGCTTAGGCATTAAATTACCTAGCATTAAAAACTCTGCACCTTGGTAACTATCTGGCACTATTGGGTTAAAATCTTCTAATACATTTAAGTCTGTAACAAGTGTATCCCTAGTGTTCATATCTAAATGATACTTACCACTCCAAAAAAAAGATTTTTTATCTTTTACAATTTCCACACCATCAAGCTCCACGCCACGCTTTGTAAGTTCATCCATTTCTTCTTGCGGAAAATCATTTCCAACAATAGAAATTTGCTGTATAGGCGTTACAAAATTTGCAGCTGCATAAGCTACATAAGTTGCAGAGCCACCTATAATTTTGTCTACCTTTCCAAAAGGAGTTTCAATAGCATCAAAAGCCATTGTGCCAACTGTAATTAAAGCCATGGGTATAAAATTGTATTTTTGAATAATAAAACGCTGCAAAAGTAAGGAAATAAAAGTTGTTTGGTTGTTGATCAACAAAACAAAATGCAGGGCAACAACAATATAAAATCTAATAAAAATGCTTGTAAACATACATCCCAATAATCCACAGCCTAGGTTAATAAAGCAAATGGCAGATTGCTTAAATGATGGAGGCATCATAATTTACCCTACAGATACTATATACGGAATGGGCTGCGATATTAATAATTCAAAAGCGGTGGAAAAAATATGTAGAATAAAGAATGTAGACCCTGCTAAAGCACAACTTTCTTTTATTTGTAATAATCTTAGCCACTTAAGCGATTATACTAAAAACATAGACACACCATTATACCGGGTTTTAAAAGAGCACCTCCCTGGGCCGTTTACATTTATATTACCTGCAAGCAAACAAGTACCTAAAATTTTACAAAGTAAGAAATCTACGATAGGCTTACGAATACCCGATAATAAAATTTGTCTTGCACTTTGTGAAGCCCTTGGTAGGCCTTTATTGAGCGCATCTTTGCCAGGCAATATGGTAGAAGAATATACGGACCCTGAATTGATTTATGAAAACTTTAAAGACAAAGTAAATTTTGTAATTGATGCAGGCATAGGTGGCATAGAGCCCTCCACTATTGTAGATTGTACCACAGATGAATGGTTAGTAACAAGGCAAGGTGCTGGTGTTTTTAATGCTTAGTATAAAACTTTATAGTCTACACTATATTTATAACATATCTTAATTATAATATTGGAGGTAAATTGATAAAATCCAATCAATATATTTTTTGATCAATATAAAAAAAATAAAATTTTTTGACAAATAAATGTAAATTTAAAACAATGTATATTAATTAGTTAAGTATAATGATATGATAACAAGCTATATTAAAATATAAATAAATTTAAAACTAATTAAAATTATATTTGTTTTATTTAAAATATTTAACTTAATATTGTGTAACAATAGAAACCAATACTATTCTGAAAAAATATTTTTATTTGAGAATCCCCCGTTCAATAAAAATAAAGAAGAAAAAAAATCAATTTAATATCCTCAATTTTTTTGAAGAAAAATAAAAGCCAAAACTAGAACACTCCTTAGATTAACCTTTACAACAACACCCCTGTTTGTTTAAAAAACAATTCTTTTAAAAATTTCTGTAAAAAGTGATTAGGTACTCTTGTACCTACAACTTAAAAATTTTTAAAGGTTTATTACATTTTGTAGTTTAATTGAACTTATGCTGCAATTTGATGAAAACTATTAGGTATTTACGAAGTCTCACCTCTGTACTTTCAAAAACCTATTTAAGAAAATCAATTTATCCCCCAAAATTGATACAATTTAATTAAAAATAAATATTGTTTAATTAACTAAACGAAATCTATAGTACCAAAGCTTTATCAATAAAGCCTTATATAAGTTTTTAATGTTTAAAAATGTGATTATAAAATGAACTCTTTTTTAAAACATATTGAATTGAACCCAACCTTAAGGCTGCTCCTTTTGTTTAATACTTTGTATATAAAATTTTGTAAAAATGTTTTTGCGCCTCAAAAGCAAAAAGTTTATTTGATAAAAAACAACGTAATAACCAACGTTTTTATAATTAGTAAAAGAAAGAAAATATTTTTTTCGAGTGCATAATAAAAAGCAATAACCAACATTCTTTTAAAAACTAAAATAAAGAATGTGTTTTAATGCATAATAAAAAAAATTAATCATCATAATTCAAAAAACCAACGTAGAAACAAGTTTTAATCAATCAAAAAAACTGAAAAAAATGAAAAAAATTAAACAATTTTTAGTGCCAATTTTAATGACCTTAATGGTCATTCTTGGCATTTCGCCCCATTCGATGGGGCAGGGAACACAGGTGTTTAGTACACCTGGGGCTTCTACATTTATTGTGCCACCTGGGGTTACTAGTGTTACCACAAAAGTATGGGGAGCTGGTGGCGGCGGTGGATCTACTGCAACCATTGCACAAGGCGGTGGCGGCGGTGGCGGCTTTGTGCAAGTAAACCAAACATCGGTACTTGCTGGCTTTTCTTGCCCAGTAACAGTTGGAGCGGGTGGTGCTCCAGGAGTAAACGGAGGTTCTTCTTCTTGCAGTGCTAATCCATTAGCAATGGGTGGACAAGCAGGTACTAATATCGGAGGCTTTGGTGGCGGTGCTTATGGTGCAGGTAACTTAGTTCCAAGTGGGCCAACCTTTAATAGTCCACTTAATTTTAATGGAGGTGATGCTGGTGCAGCTACCAACCCTGGTTCTACCTTTGCAGGTGGTGGCGGTGGTGCTGGTGCCTCTGCAGCTGGTGCTGGTGCTACTGGTAACAATGGTGGTACAAGCCCTAATTTTTTAGGTGGGCTTGGTGGTAGCCCTACCGGTGGTAATGGCGGAGATGTAGGCTTTAATGGTATCAATGGTGCATTAATTGGTGGTGGCGGTGGCGGTAGAGGCAATGGTGCTTCTACAATTAGTGGATCTGGAGCTGATGGTAGAGTAACTTTTACTTGGCCATGCCCTACTTTAACTTCTCTTACTTATCCAAACGCATCAGTTGTTTGTAGCTATAGTAGTTCGCTTACAGCCACTGTTTTACCCGCTACCGCCATAGGCGGTGGGTATGCTTCTGTAGGCAATACGCTTGCAGGGTTTTTAAATGCTTCAACAGGATCTATTGCTACAGGTGCACCACAAGGTACACATGTAATAAAATATGGTTGGGCAGCATTTGGCGGGTGTCCTGCTGATTCAGTTTCTTTTACGCTTACTATTGCTCCTCAAGCAGTGGCAAATAATTTAACTTACACTAGTCCTTTGTGTAATATTGCTACAGCTGGTACTGTAACGCCAGGGTGGGGTGCATCAAGCGGTGTTGCTGGTGTATATACAATTTCACCTGCAGTAGGTTTAGCAATTAATGCTAGTACAGGTGTAATAACACCCGCTGGTGCTACTGCTGGTACCTATACTGTAACTTACACAGTTGCTGCAAATGGTAATTGTAATGCAGTTACTGCTACAAGTAATAGTATAGTAGTTACAGCTAATCCTAGTATTAGTAATTTTGATTATCCCCCAGCAGGTACACCTAATAAGTATTGTGCAGGTGCTGGTATTCAATTACCAACATCTACGGTGAGTAATCCAAATAATAATGTAATAACTTATACGGCAACTCCAGCAGGTTTAAGTTTAACTGCTTCAACAGGTGCAATTAATCCTGCAACAAGTACACCCGGTGTATATGTTGTTACAATGAGTATTGCAGCAGGTGTAGGTTGTGCAGCGGTTTCTGCTACTTCTACGGTAGAAATATTAGCACGACCTACTGCAACAATAGCCTATACTGGTAATCCTTTCTGCCAAACAGTTGCTTCTACCTTACAACCAGTAAGTATTACTGGAGTAACAGGTGGCCCATTAACTGTAGTAAATTGGACAGCAACTCCAGCTGGATTAACTATAAATAACATGAATGGGGAAATTAATTTAAACAGCACACCGGGAGTTTATACAGTAAAGTATAGATTTACTGGTGTTAATGGTTGTTTAGATAGTTCTACAGCTCCTGTAACTATATACCCAAGACCAAAATCTACATTAGTATATACAGCAGGCACTAATCCAGTTTGTAGTAATGTAAGCCCAATTTTAAGTGGTGCAGTTACTGCTAATGGTCCATGGACATTAACATTAAGTAATTTACAAACTGTAACTGGTATAGGTAATGCTAACTGGACTTTAACTGTAAATACTTTAGACCCAGGTGAAACAGAAGTATACACAATTACTAGTTTGGTTGATGTAAATTGTAGTGGTGTAGCAAATCCTGATTTCCCAACCTCAATTAGTATAACAAAACGTACTACAACATCTGGTGTTATACCTAATGCGGCAAGCATTAAAGTATGCGAAAATCAAGATGCTAGTGTAAACGTAATACTTACAAGCCCTGCTAATAATTGTGCTCCTAATCCACAATTTAGCGGTGTATTTAGAATTGAAAAATGGAATGGAACTTCTTGGGTTTTTCAAACTAATTATAGTTGGACACTAAGCCCTGGCCCATCTACAAGTGGAATAGCAGCAGCAATTACAATTCCTGCAAGTTTATTACCTAATCCTACTTCTACCACTATATTGTATAGAGTTGCTTGGGTATCTTTAACAGATTGTAATGGTTGTACAGCAACACCGCTTACTGGTACGCAAGTGTTAGAAGTTGTTCCTGTACCTTTATTAACAGTAAGTGCAGCACCTATTGGTGATGTATGTCCTGGTAGTAATATTATGTTTGATGTGTTTCAAGCTCCAGGTAGCACTATTGTAGGTGCTATGTTTAACTGGGTTGCTACGGATGCACAGGGTAATGTTGTAGGTAGTGCAGATAATGTAACTTTTGGTAATGGTGCTATTAATACTAATTTAGGATTAAGCTGCCCTTACAATAATACGATTACATTTACTATTACACCTTTAAACCCTAATTGTTGTAATTGTTTAGGCATACCTATTACTCGTACTGTTGTTGTAAGAGATATTGTAGCTCCAACTTGGACTACAGTTGCAGGTAATCTTAACCGCCGCTTACAATGTAGCGATGCTGCTGGTTTAACTGCTGCTCAAGCATTAT
>JAYVID010000204.1:0-5572 GCA_043770525.1 Ferruginibacter sp. | reverse complement strand
ATTTTGGTGAACCAGCCAGTATAAATAATACTTCAACTATTCGTAATCCAACTCATCTATATGCAAATGCTAGTGTAAATCCTGCAACTGACTATATTGTTAAACATGCAAGTATTAATGCAGCAGGATGTAGAAGTGATACAATTACAAAAATAGTTAACGTACCAAACTTAGTTAATGCAACCGTTACTGGTACCACTTCTCTTTGTCTAAATGTAGCACAACCTACCATTACTTTCACTGCTACAGGTGGTTTACCTCCTTATACATTTACTTATAATATAAATGGAGGTGCTAGCCAAACGATTACTACTACTGGTACAAACACAACAGTAAGTTTGCAACAGCCTACAAATGTTGTAAACACTTTTACATACAACCTTACAAAAGTAGAAAATGCAAACCCAGCTTTTTGCTTTACAAATATTACCAACCAAGCTGTTACGGTTACAATTAAACCTTTACCTACTGCCACCATAGCTGGCACAGCTTCGGTTTGTCAAAATGCGCCTACACAAACAATTACTTTTACTGGAGCAAATGCCACAGCACCCTACAAGTTTACGTATACTTTAAATGGAGTTACACAGCCAGTACTTACTTCTAATACTGCTGGAATAGCTACAATATCTGTACCCACTACAGCTGCTATTATAAATACCTATCAATTGGTTTCTGTAGAAGATAATTCAACGCCTAGTACTTGTAGCCAAGTTGTAACTGGGCAGTCTGAAATTATTACAGTACAAGCAAACCCTTCAGCTATTATTGCTACTAGTGCTGCTGCTGTTTGCCAAGATGGAGTAGCACCTACCGTAACTTTAACAGCTAGTAATGGAGTAGCACCTTACAGGTTTACTTACACAGTAAATACTAACGGGGTTACTGGTTTACCAATTGTTGTAACATCTGCTACTAATACTTATATAATTACAGTACCACTAACAACGATAGGCACACTTATTTATACAATCACAACAATTGAAAATCTTACACCCATTACTTGCCCAATTACACTTTCAGGAGTAAGCACAACTGTAAATGTAAATCCTATACCAACTGCTACAATTAGCGGTACAACAAGTGTTTGCCAAGTGGCAGGTGCACAAACAGTAACACTCTCTGGCGCAGGTGGTACTGTTCCTTATACCTTTACCTATTCTATAAATGGAGTTACTCAACCTACAGTAACTACTACAGGTATCAATACAACATTCCCACTAACTGTTTCTCTTACACCAAATACTTATATATACAAAATAATCTCGGTAAGAGATGCTTCTAGTAGTACTTGTATAAGAACATACCCTGCTGCAAGTCAGCCTACAGCAACAGTAACTATTCAGGCTACTTCTACAGCTACTATAAGCGGAACTACTACTATTTGTAAAGATGCTACTCAACCTTCCATTACTTTTACTGCGGCAAATGGTATTGCACCTTTTACATTTTATTACCACATAAATAGCGGAGCTGCACAATCGGTTAGTTCAGCTGTTAATTCTTTTACCACAACAGTTTTAGTACCAATGACAACTATAGGTACATTCATATACACCTTAGATAGTGTAAAAAACACAGGGTCTATAAACTGTACTACACCTATTACTGGGCAAACAGCTACGGTTATTATAAATCCAGTTCCTACCGCTACTATTGCTGGTACTGCTATTGTATGCCAAAATACGGTAGTAAGTCCTATAACTTTTGTAGGGGCAGGTGGTACTGGTGCTTCTTACACATTTAATTATACAATAAACGGAGTAGCACAATCGCCTATTACAGGTAATAATATTATTGTAAATCAATCTACCAATACACCCAATGCTTATATATATGTTATAACTTCAGTAAAAGATGCTGCAACCCCTTGTGTAAGAAATTATACTGGTGCTGGTGCACCTTCCGCTACAGTTACAGTAAAACAATTGGCTACAGCAACTATTGCTGCAAGTGTGCCTACTGTTTGCCAAGCTAGTACAATACAACCTGTTATTACTTTTACTGCAACAGGTGGCGTTGCACCTTATACATTTACTTATAAATTAAATGGAGGAGCAGATTTAACGGTAACTACTATTGGAGCTTCAAATACCACAACTGTTACCCTTCCTACTACAATAGCAAATACATTTATTTATACTTTGGTAAGTGTAAAAGAAAGTAGCATTGGTGGGCAATGTGTAAATGCACAAATAGGTACTGCACAAGTTATAGTACACCCTCAACCAACAGCTAGTTTTACCTCAGTGGGGCCATATTGTGCATTTAAAGATGTTACTTTTACTCCATCTGGCGCTGTAAGCTCAGGTAGTATCACTTCATGGGTTTGGAATTATGATAATGGTATGGGCGCTAATGTACGTAGTAACCAATTGCCATTTACCATAAATTATGCTACTGCTGGTGTAAAAAATGTAACCTATAAAACCATATCTGATAAAGGTTGCGAAAGTGTTTTATATACAGCACCTATAACTATAAACGTAAAACCAAAGGCTGGCTTCTTAAGCCCTGAGTCTTGCTTAGCAGATGCGTTTGCTCAGTTTACAGACTCTAGCAAACCTGTAGGTACTATTGCTCTTTGGGAGTGGAATTTTGGTGATCCAGGTTCACCTACAAATATTATTTCTGGTTCTGGACCTACCTTTCAAAACCCACAACATGCTTATTTAACCACAGGTTTAAAAACGGTAAGTCTTATTGTAACTACTATAAGTGGTTGTAAGGATACCGTACCAGCACAAAGTTTCTTTATAAATGGAGAAGTAACCTCTGCTGATTTTATTCCTCAAAATGGGGGTGCATTTTGTTCTAACAGAGCTGTACAAATAAGAGAAAATAGTGTCGTAAACGTAGGCGGACTTATACGTGTAGAAATATATTGGGATAATGTAAACGCACCAACGGTAATAGAAACAGATGAGCTGCCTACACCTAGTAAAATATACACACATTATTATCCAAACTTGCAAGTAGATAGAACATACCAAGTGAGGTATGTAGCGTACACAGGTTTTGATGGTACTTGTCAAAAAGAAACAATTAAACCAATTATCGTAAGAGCTTCTCCAGTAGCTGTTTTTACAACACCAATAGATGTATGTTTAAATGGTGGGCCAGTAGTATTAAACACAGGTACAGCATCTGGTGGTGCAGGAATATACACAGGGCCAGGTGTTACAGTAGCAGGGGGGGTATACACATTTAACCCGCTAGCTGTTGGTGTAAATGTAGGTAACACAAATAATGTAACGTATGCAGTTACTTCACCTGCAGGTTGTGATTCTGCTTTGGTTCGTCCAATAAGGGTATTGGCACCACCTGTCGTAAATTCATTTATAACCGTAGGTAACCGTTGCCGAATAAACAATATTACCTTCCGCAATACTACTACAAATGGTAGTGGTACAATTGTAAAATGGATTTATAACTGGGGAGATGGATCCGCAATACAAACCCAAACTACTGGAGCAGATGTTACACATCAATATACTACAGCAGGCCCTTACGTAGTTACACTTACCCTCGAAACAGATTATGGTTGTAGAAACATACCATTTATATTGAACATTGTAGTAAATGAGCTACCTGTTCCTTCTTATAATCCTTCAAATTCTGTTTGTTTACCCAATGCTAATGTAGTATTTACCAATACCATGGCAAACCAAGGTAGTTTTAATTATGTTTGGAGTTTTGAACTTCCAAGTACATCTGCTGCAAACACAAGTGTATTACCTAATCCTAGTCATGTATATACCACTACAGGGCCTTACAATACTCAAATGGTAGCTACAAATAATACTACAGGTTGTAAAGATTCTACAGCTGTTATTGTAATAAATAGTAGTACTATACACCCTGCACCAGTAGTAGTATTTAATGCAATACCAGATGTATGTTTAAATAATGGAACTGTAATAATAAACCAAGCTAGTGAAACCAGCGGTATTCCACTAACTGGTGGGGCAGTTTATTCTGGTCCTGGTATTTCTCTTGTTGGTTCAAATTATGTGTTCAATCCACAAGCTGCTGGTGTAATAGTTGGTTTAAATACAATTACTGTTAGGTTTACTTCTACTTTTTCATGTCCTACCACAAAAATACAAACAGTAAGAGTGTTAGCAAAACCAGTCGTAAATGTATTTACAACTGTAGGTAATAAATGTGTTGGTGTAAGTAATGCAATTGTTTTTCACAATGAAATTATACAAGGTGCAGGTTCAGTTACACAGTGGGTATATAACTGGGATGAGGGTTCACCACTTCAAACAGTAAATGTAGGAACTGATATAACACATGCATATACATTAGCAGGTAATTATACTCCTACACTTACTTTAATAACCGATTATGGATGTAGGAGTGATGTAAAACCATTGACCTTAGTTGTAAACCCTTTACCAGTGCCTGACTTTAGATACTCTGATACAGTTTGTTTACCTGCTGGCAAAGTATTATTTACAAATACATCAGCAAATACATCTAGCAATACTTATAAATGGATTTTTAGTGATATACCACCTACTATTAAAACAAGTGTAAATACAGATTTCACTTATAGTGTTTTAGGGCCACATCCAGTAAAATTAATAGCTACTGATGCTTTAACTTTCTGTGTAGATTCTATTACAAAAAATGTAAATACTATAAACCCTGCACCTACTGCTAGTTTCGATTTTTCTGTACCAAGTGTATGTATAGGAAAAGATGTAACAGTAATAGATAGAAGTAACTTGGCCAATGGTACAAGTAAAAATTGGGAGTGGAACTGGGGAGACGGAGCCCTTGCGCTTGGCCAATCACCAGCACCACATACTTATGCTACGGATAATACTTACAATGTAACCTTAAAAGTTACCAATAGTTTTGGTTGTTTTGATGATACAATGAGAACCTTTACAGTTCATCCTTTTCCGGTTGTAAATGCGGGTAGAGATACAGTGATTTTGCAAGGTGGTCAGACAATTCTTACACCTACAGTTACTGGAAATGATTTAATTTTCTTATGGACGGGTACACCTACTCCCTTAAATTTAAATAGTACCAGTATACAAAATCCAATAGCAAGCCCAGTAGAAGATATTACGTACAAACTAAGGGTAACGGCTAGGGGTGGTTGTTTTAGAGAAGATGAAGTATTTATTAAGGTACTTAAATTTCCGATAATACCGAATACATTTACGCCAAATAGGGCAGATAGTAGACATAATTTTTGGGATATTAAATACTTAGATAGCTATCCAAATAATAGGGTACAAGTATTTACAAGAACGGGGCAATTGGTATTTGAGTCAAGAGGATACAGAAGCCCATGGGATGGTAATAGTTTAACTGGTAAATCTTTACCATTTGATACTTACTATTATATTATTGAGCCAGGAAGCGGAAGACAGCCACTAACAGGGTATGTTACGATTGTGAAGTAAGGTTTCAATGTTCAATGTTCAATGTTCAATGCTCAATGTTCAATGTTTGTGTATGCCTAAAATAGGTTGACAAAAACTTGTCACTTATGAAGCACAAATCTAATCAAAAATTAGAAATTCGGGAACGTCGAATTTTTTCCGAA
>JAYVID010000203.1:0-3709 GCA_043770525.1 Ferruginibacter sp. | reverse complement strand
TAGCAACTCTACTTGCTTTCTTATTTGATCTAGCTGCATATTGGTTTGCTCTTCCATAGCTGTTAGTACCTTGTGACGTATTACCCCTTCTTGTGTAGGCTTTATTACCACTCCACTTACACTTGCACTATACGGTAGGACACTCATTTGCTTATGAAAAAATTCTACGTTTGTAAAAGGTAATCCATCATCTTTTGTACCCGTTTGTGTTACTTTTAAATAACCATTTGGTTCTATTTCATGTACCACTTCTAATACTACGTTATCTTCTTTTACAAATTGTATTTCAAAAATAATAGAACTCAATACTTTCCCCTTTACATGTGTTGCAAAATCTTTGTCATAAAAATCTTGAAGAGAATCATCTATTAAAATATCATACTTTGCTGCAAAAGAATCATTCTCTAACGTTACCCAACTATTATTTATGGTTAAATAATTTTTATTTTCTGCTGCTGTTATTTGAAAGTACCCACTCTTTGGTCTATTGCCTTTTTCGTAAGTTCCTTTTTCAGGAAAAAGTTGCCAAGAGGCAATAAAATTATATGCTGATGTCATGAGAGATGATGTGTGAAAAATTCACGGCTACAAACGAAAATAGGGTGTAGTTGGTTTTATATTTTCTTATGCGTAAAAACAGATTTCATTTTCATTTGAGCAAAATATGGATGATCGGGGTTTATAATTAATTCTTGTTTATATGGATGTATCAAAATGTCCATATCTTCTAGAGGAATCGCACCTAACAACATTTCATTATCACCTGGTAAAACCATTGCATCTACTACACATCTTCTATTTTTAAATTTAACTTCAATTGGTCCTACCACATCATACTCAACAATACTTCCATCGGCTAATTGCCCTTTTCTTCTTTCTACTACAGGAAGTTGTAATTGTTCTTGAACATTTTCATTTATACACATATAAACACTACCAGTATCAACCATCATCTTTACTGTCATTCTTTTAATTTCATCTTCACCAATCTTATATAGACGTGCCATTCCTAAATCAACAGCATTTATCAATTCTATTTCTGCATATACTAATCCCATTTTAAATGTTTTATTATTTTCAAAGGTAGTAATTTTATAAATCATAAAAAAACCGCTTCATTTAAATGAAACGGCTTTTTAAATATTTTTAAGCTATGATACTACATAGCTGCTAACTGCACTTTTTGCTGTAACTCCAATACACTTTCTTTAAATAATGTATCGGTATCCATTAAATCTTTTACCGTTTGACAACTATGAATAACGGTAGTATGATCTCTACCACCAAAATGCTCTCCAATGGTTTTAAGCGAATTTTTCGTAAAGGCTTTTGAGAGGAACATCGTTATCTGGCGAGCCTGTACAATTTCACGCTTACGGGTTTTTTGTAGCAGCTTATCATAAGCCACATCAAAATATTCGCATACCATTTTTTGGATAGCGTCTATAGTTATCTCCTTTGTAGAAGATTTTACAAAATTTCTTAATACTTTCTTTGCCAATTCTAGGTCTATTTCCCTTTTGTTTAGCGAAGATTGTGCCAATAATGAAATTAATGCCCCTTCTAGCTCACGAACATTACTATTTATATTGTAAGCAATATATTTTACTACGTCACGAGGCATTTCTAAGCCATCGTTTTTCATTTTTATATCTAGTATTTCTATTTTGGTTTCGTAGTCTGGCACTTGCAAGTCTGCACTTAAACCCCAGCGAAAACGGCTTAACAGTCTTTCTTGTACCCCTTCTAAATCTTTTGGCGACTTATCACTTGTAAGAATAAGTTGCTTGCCACTTTGGTGTAGATGATTAAAAATAGAGAAAAATGCATCTTGAGATTTTTCTGCTCTATTAAAAAATTGAATGTCATCAATTATCAATACATCTATCATTTGATAAAAATGTATGAAATCATTTATAGCATTATTACGTCCGTGATCTATAAATTGATTAATAAATTTTTCAGAACTTACATACAATACAACCTTGTTAGGATTAAGATTTTTTACTTCGTTACCTATTGCTTGTGCCAAATGTGTTTTACCTAATCCCACACCACCATATACAACTAATGGGTTAAAACTTGTACCACCCGGCTTTTCGGCAACAGTTTTTCCTGCACGGCGAGCTACTCTATTACAATCTCCTTCTATATATGTATCAAAAGTGTATGCTGGATTAAGCTGCGGGTCTATCTGCATCTTCTTAAGCCCCGGTATTACAAACGGGTTCTTAACAGGGTTATTTATGACTAGCGGAAAATCCATCTCGTTATTTGAATATGATTTGTAACCATGACCTGGAATATCTGTAGTAAGTGGTTTGTTTTTGCTATTGCCACTATCCACCATAATCCTATATTCCAATCTTGCTTCTTTTCCCAATTCTCGTTTCAGTGTTTTTGCAAGTAAGGAAACATAATGTTCCTCAAGGTACTCATAAAAAAACTGACTTGGTACTTGTATTGTAAGTACTTTATCTTTTAAATGTACTGGCTTTATTGGTTCAAACCAAGTTTTAAAGTGTTGCCATTCTACTATGTCTTTGATAATATCTAAACAAGAGGCCCATATTTTATCAAAAGATTTATCCATCACTCCTAAAGCAGTTTATGTTTTTTTATATATTTTTAATTGGTTCTAAAAAATGATTTTCTATGTATTTTTTTAGAAGGACAGCGAATATCAAAATAAATTGTTGATAAAAAAAACTTTTTATTTTTTAAAATTTACCATAGTAAAACTTTTTTGAGTAAAAGTAGTTATAAGTTTGTTTTTATTTAATGTGCAAACCCTTATTCAGCTTGCAATTATATCTAAAAATAGGTTTTTTTTTCTTTTTAAAAATATTTTTTAAAATCTTTATTTTTTTTGGGTACCCTTGTGGATAATTAGAAAGAATTAATCTTTTTAAAGTTTAAAAAGTATAAATATATCCACATAAAAAGCTGTTTTTAGTTTTTAAAAAATTAAACCTATTTTTGAAGCTAAAACTATACTAATTATGAGCTACGAACTTACAGGAAAATTGGTTGCTAAATACGATACAGTGCAACGTACAGAAACGTTTAAAACCAGGGAATTTGCGATAGAAAAATCAGATGATATTGGTGGGAGAACGATTTTGAACTATGCAAAATTTCAAAGTGTGCAAGATAAAACCGAAATAATAGATAAAGTGAACATAGGCGATATGGTGAAAGTGTACTTTAACATAAAAGGAAGCAAGTGGGAAAAAGATGGTAAAACAAATTATATTACCAATCTAGATGCATGGAGAATAGAGCAAATTTTAAATCCTGCACAAGCACAACAAAGCAATGATACTAGCACAATGGAGCCATTGGATAATTTTACTAGCAATGAAGTGGCGGATGATTTACCTTTTTAAGAAATGTGAAAATGTGCAAATGTGCAATTCTGCAAATAGTGAATTGCACTTTGTAAATTAAATAATACAACATTCCAAGATAAGTACTTGGCTGAAAAATATGCAACAAAAAATCACACTCAAACTATTGCCGTCTGAGGCAGCAGATGAGGCTATTGTAAAAAAATACATAGCCTCATCTGCAAAAAAAAGTGTTGAATCTATTTCTGGATACAAAATTCTCAAAAAATCTATAGACGCTAGGGGGAAAACGATTTTTATAAATCTTACGGTGAATGTCTTTTTTGGGGAAATTCCTGATTACAGTGGGCAGTTGGCAG
>JAYVID010000202.1:0-3873 GCA_043770525.1 Ferruginibacter sp. | reverse complement strand
ATAATTAATTATGTTTATTTAGCTTTAAAGTATCAAGATATTTAATTTTTTTATACCTACAAATGAGCTAAAAATTTAAAAAACATATATAAAATTATGCTAAAATGATTGATTTTAAAAGAAATTTAAAATAAAAAAAAAATACCCTACTTTTTACAATTCATTTTACGTCTATAGGACAGAAACATCATCTTAAAAATCTTTTTTTGGATAAACATTTAGAAAATATTATACAAGGTTGTAAAGCTTTTAACAGATTACAACAAGAACAACTCTATCATTATTGCTATCCACAAATATTTGCGGTATGTGAAAGATATACTTACAATAGAGATGATGCTGCAATATTGTACAATGAAGGAATGCTAAAGCTGCTTAGTAATATTAACAAATTTGACAACAAAGGGGCATTTATGGGATGGGCAAGAAAGATAATTGTAAACTGTTGTATAGATCATTTAAGAAAAGAAACTACCTATGTTGCTGTTCAAGTTTCAGAAAATGTAGAACCACAATTTTACACAACATCATGTATTGAAGAAAAAATAAGTAGCCAAGAAGTTATAAAATTATTGAACCAACTACCCAAAAATACCAATTTGGTATTTAACCTATATGCAATAGAAGGCTACAAATTTGAAGAAATAGCATCACTTTTAAATATTACAATCGGTACTACAAAATGGCATGTGAGTGAAGCAAGAAAAAAATTGAAACAATTATTGCAACAATATTCAAAAAAAGTAATTAATATAAATGCAGAATAACAATAAAAATATTGACGATTTTTTTAAAAATAAAGCAAACGAGCACTTAGCTGATAATAGTTTAGCTGCATTAGATTTTGATACCATTAGCGCATCATTACCTACTGCTGCTAGTGCTCCTACAATACAACCAAAAACAAATCCTACTAAATTATTTTATACAAAAATAATTGTAGCATTTTCAGTAATAGTTGCAATAATAGCTACGTTTTATTTTACAAAAAAACAAGATACAAGTACTACAAATAATATTAATCCAAATACAATAAACACATCAATAAAAAATGAAACTTATGATACAGGTATAGTACAAACCTATGCTGATACTGCTCTATTAGTTATAAATAATACTATTTTACCAAAAGAAAATTCCACCACTGATAATAAAAAGCAGGAAATTATTTTTAATGAAAAAATTAAATTGGTTGATAAAAATGAAGATAAAAAAAGTATTGAAACATTCTTTGAAGGATTAAAAAACTCAACCCAAGTATTCAGTATAAATACAAATAGAGATACTTTTATTGTATGCAAAAACAAAACTAAACTTTTAATAAGGTCTAACTGTTTTACTACCCTCAATAAAGCTACCGTAAATGGAATTATACAATTAGAAATAAAAGAAGCTTACACTTATACAGATATTATTGCAAATGGATTACATACTACCAGCAATAGCAATTTACTTGAAACAGCAGGTATGGTTTTTATTAATGCTTCGCAAGATAAAAATGCGCTTGATATAGATATAAATAAACCAATAGAACTAGGCATTCCATTCAATTACGTTAAACCTGAAATGCAATTGTTTTATTTAAACAAAAATGCAAATAACGATGTAATTAATAACAATACTACATGGATTGCAAATGGACAAATACAACAAAAGAATAAACCCATAAATAAAAAACCTGTTAATGAAGAAGATGGAATAGATAATATCTCCGAAGTAAGAACCACTTCTTTTGATAAAAATTTTTTAGCTGAAGAAAAACTGTATCGATTTGCCATAAGAAATTTTGGATGGATAAACTGTGATCGATTTAGTAATTATAAAAACAAAACTGATATTAGCATAGAATTGCAAAATGATTCAAGTAATACTAGAGGACTTCTTATTTTTCCTAAAATTAAATCAGTTATAAATCTTATAAACATCAATAATATTTTTGTACAATACAGCTTGCCAGAAGGAGAAGAAGCTTATTTTGTTGCTTTTAAAACTACCAACGGCAAGGTATTTACCAACATACAAAAAATCACCATTAAAAAAGATATCATTAAAGCAAGTGCATTTAAAAATATTCCTTCAAACCAAGTAAAGGCCATACTTGATGAAATAGGAACGGTAGAATAAAAACAATAACTATTTATTAAAATAAGGTTGCTATTAAATGCAACTATAAATCACAAAACATTTATCATGAAAACAAAAATTGCGAATTATGCAAGCAGCATTGCTATGCACTTAAACGAAAAATCTATTAAACTTATGCTTTTATTTATAGCATTAAATATTGCTTTATTATGCAATGCAAAAGAAAAAACAAATAAACCAAATACTACTATTGCTGGTATTGTTACTGATAAAGACAGCGCCCCCATTAAAAACTGTAAAATACTGTTAGATAATATTGAAGTAGCCATAACTAATAATGAGGGGGCTTTTAAGATAGTGCTAGAAAATAGTGCTGAAAAAATACAGCAAATAGTTTTTACCAAAGAAGGTTATAATATTACTGTACGAAATTACAATATACAAATGGCAAATGCACAATACAATATTACACTCATTAAAATTTGCTTATGCAATCCCAAAGAAAAATGCTTTACAGGAAATGTTGGTTTTAACTTTGAAAAAAATAGTAGCACCCTAACAGCAACTCAAAAACAAAAACTAGATAAACTAATAGATTGCTTAAAACAAAATCCTGAAAAGGAAATAAATATTATATACAATACTTTAAACCCAAAAAGGGAAATTAGCAAAGAAAGATTAGCCTTAGTTGTAGCATATTTTGCACAAAAAGGAATAGCTAATTATAGAATAAAACAAGAAACGAAACCAAAAAAAAGTGAAGAAATAACCGAGATTGAAATTGTAAATTACTAAAATAGGTAGGTTGTCTCAAAAGTACGAGACAGCCTTTTTTTATTTGGTAAGCTATGTAGAAAGCTTTCGTTTAAGAAAATCTCAAAGTCTTCATTTTAGTTTGGAGACTTTCTTTTATTATTATTCAAATGTTACTTATTTAAATAGCCAATTGCTTTATCTTACTTTCCCCTCCATTTAAGATGCTACTATTGTAATATAGCCTAAAATAAAATAATATTATATTTTATATTTTTTAATATTAAAATATTGGATTGTCTTGGGACATAATCTAAAATATTGAAATTGAGTTACTTAGTTTAGATGAAACTACTTTTTAAGTGAAATAGTTGCAATTTAATTTTTTTTTAATGATTCAATTATTGTCTGGTTTACAAGCAATAAAAGAAAACATTTTTCGTTTAAATCAAAATAGCTGATATTGCACATTTTTAAACTATTTAAATAATCCCCCATGTTAAAACAATTAATTCTATCCTTATTGATGGTAGTTTCCTTCAGTAGCTTTGCACAAACCTACAACCTTCATTGGGGTTCTACAGCTTGGACAGGGCCAACTTATTCCAAAACAATTACCAATATTAATGGCTCTGGCATAGATGCCGCAGTAACCATTAATAATAGTAATGCAGTAGGTAATATAAGTGCCACTGGTGCCACTGCCGATAACAATGGCTTTCAATTTAACTGTCCTACTGTTGGTGCAGCTAATGTAGCTTGGTTTTTGCCAGGTACTACAGGTACAAATCCATTGGTAGAGTATGTTGACTGGAGCACTTTTAACGACAGTGTAATTACAACCATTACTTTTACTAGACCTATAACCAATGTATCGTTTTATTTAGGCGATATGGATAGAACTACAGGACCTACTTATGTAGATAAGGTTACTTTTACTGGTAGTTTAAACGGAACTGCAGTACCTAACCCAATTGTTACCAAATTTCAAGCTACTAAAACCGGTGCAGATACTGTAATCATAAACGGTAATAC
>JAYVID010000201.1:0-17635 GCA_043770525.1 Ferruginibacter sp. | reverse complement strand
GCACCAATAAGACAAATACCAATGTTTCATGTATTAATAGATTGTAGTTTTGGGGTGATTGGGCTAATACCTTTGTATTTTTGTAGAAAATGGATTAAGCAACTAGAAATTAAACAATGAAAACATACTTAGCCCTTGGCGATAGCTACACAATTGGTGAGCAGGTTTTATTAACGGAATCTTTTCCGTACCAAACAATACAATTACTCCGCAATAAAAATATTGAAATAGCTGCACCAGAAATTATTGCAAAAACAGGTTGGACAACGGATGAATTATATGCTGCAATACAAGCCCATACTTTTTTAAAGGAATACGATATTGTGAGTTTATTAATTGGTGTAAATAACCAATATAGAGGTAAGGCTGTGGATGAATATGAAATTGAATTTGAAAATTTATTAAAGCAAGCAATTTTATTTGCAGGAAATAAATCTACCAATGTGTTTGTTTTATCTATTCCAGATTGGGGAGTTACACCGTATGCAATTGAAAAAGATGGAGCAAAAATTGCAAACGAAATAGATAGGTATAATGCAGCTTGCAAAAAAATAACCTTGCAACACAACTGTACTTTTATTGATATTACCATTGCTCAAAGAGTAGATGCAGATAATGCTGAAATGCTTGCTATTGATGGGTTACATCCATCAGGAAAAGAATATGGTAAATGGGCAATACAATTAGCAGATGCAATTAATGAGATTCATTTTGTCTAAATCTTTTTTCTATTAGGTTTAAATCTTCATTATTTATCGTAGAAGATTTCTTCAACATAGAAATAAAATATTTTACTTCTGCTTCGTTGGCAGGGCATCCTATACTTTCACTTCCATTAAAACTATCTGCTATTAATTTTTTATTTTTATCCATTATTAAAAAAAATGGTAACCCAGCTTCTTTTCCTTTATATTTTTCTAAAAAAATATCTGCTCCAGGGTTTTCTAATTTTTTATTTTTGGGAGATTCCAATACTGTTAAATGAACAGTGATATAGTTTTTATCAAAATATTTTTTTATGGTTGTGTCGTTCATAGATGCATCTAATTTTTTGCACCAACCACACCAGCTAGCATGAAAAATAATAAATACATTTTTCTTTTCTACAGTAGCTTTTTTATAAGCAGCTGTTAAAATACTTTCTGCGGTTGGTACTGTTTGAGCAAAACTGGTTGTTACAATTATTGCAATTATAAATAATGATAATATTTTTTTCATTCTAAAAAAGTTTATAAACTTGATAGATATTGTTGCATTTCATTTTGATATTGTTGTGCAATAGCTTTGGCTTCTTCTGCAAAATTTTCGCCACTGCCAGCATAGATAATAGCACGGCTTGCGTTTACTAATAAGCCACATTCTTTATTCATCCCATATTTGCTAGTCTCTGCTAAGCTGCCTCCTTGAAAACCTACACCTGGCACTAGTAAAAAATTATCGGGAATTATTTGCCTAATATTTTCTAGCTCGGTTGCTTGAGTAGCTCCTACCACAAACATTAAATTATTTGGAGTGCCCCATTTGCTAACTTTGGATAAAACATCTTCATATAAAGTAGAACCATCAATACCTTTTTTCATTTCAAAATCTGCTGCACCTTTATTACTGGTAAGCCCAAGTACAATTGTCCACTTGTCTTCATATTCTAAAAACGGACGAATACTATCTTCACCCATGTATGGCGCTACAGTAATGGCATCAAATTGTAATGTTTCAAAAAATGCTTTTGCGTATTGTGAAGATGTGTTGCCAATATCACCACGTTTTGCATCGGCTATTTTTAAATGGGAGTTTGGAATATAATTTACCGTTTCTTCCATTGCGTCCCAACCCTTGCTGCCAAGGGATTCGTAAAAAGCAGTATTTATTTTATAGGATACACAATACTCTTTTGTAGCATCTATTATTGCTTTATTAAAATCTACAATAGCATGTTTATTTTGCTGAAGATGCTTTGGTATTTTTGTAATATCCGTATCTAAACCTACACAGAGGTAAGATTTTTTTTGATTGATTTGTTCAATGAGTTTGTTGCGGTGCATAGTAATTTATACTTCTGTTTTGTCAATACCTGCTTGCTTAAGAATGGCTAAAAAAGTACCCTTTTTTATATCTTTATTATGCACAGGCACTACCACTGTAATATTCGTAATGGGGTTATAGAAAATATGATGTGAGCCTTTTGATCGTTTTAAAAGAAAGCCATGTGTTTCTAATAATTTTATTAAGTGCTGCGGCGATTGATTCATGCCGTTTCTAAATTTAAAGAATACTCTAAAGTATTGCTATTGTCAGGTATTGGCTCACCTCTCGATTGTAATTCTTCAATATACAATTCTATAGCTTCTTTTCCCATAGCTAAAGCTTCTTCAATGGTATCGCCTTGTGTAATGCAACCTGCCAATGCAGGCACAGTAACCATATAGCCGCCTTCTTCTTCCTTTGTTAATAATATTTTGTAATTGTAATGCATAATTAATTTTTCTACACAAATATAAAAAATCTATTTTAAATGGATTATTAAATTAATCTCTTCTCTATTTCATTTGCAATCTCTACATCATCATCATTTCTATTTCTCTCCCTCAGTTTTGTAATAATATTTCTTTTTTCTTCTTCAGTTTTATTTTGGCTAAGCTTAAATACATTTTCAAAACTTTCTACTTCTATTTCAAACCCAACAATTGCTTTTATATGTTGCATGGTATATTCTTTTGGCATATTATTAAAAGCAGCAATTGTTTCTGTGCCTTCATATTTATTGGTTACTGCTTTTATGGCTTGGTATGTTCCTTCTTCATCCGTAAATTTTAGTTGCCCTTTTGCATGGACTGCCATGTAATTCCATGTGGAGGCGGTTTGTGGGTTTGCATACCAACTTGCACTTACATAACAATGTGCACCTGTAAAAACCACTAACACATTTTCATTTTCTTCAAATGCAATATGATGATCTGTCTTTTTCATGATGTGTCCACTCAAAACAAGTTTGCCATTTTTCACTTCTACTTCCAAAGGGATTTGCGTAGCTACAGGATGCGTTTCTCCAAAGCCTGTAATCATTGCAAATGAATGTTGCTTCATAAAATCAATAACAAGCTGTGTATCATTTTCTGTAAAGTGTGGTAATTTATACATTGTAATTTTTTTTATAAAAAAACTAATATTTTATCTTCTACAATTTTACTATCCCAAAGTTCTTCAATATTTTCGATACACATTACTTGCTGCATTATTTCTTCTTGCCTAATGCTATTTTTTAGTGCATCACTATACCTTATATGTGGGCTAAAAGTTACTTGTGAATATGTAGGTATCCATTTGTTAGGGTATTTTTTACTGAAATTTGTTTCTATTTTTTTCTGTAATAAAAATTTTGCATCGCCTGCCTTATCACTCATTTCTTTAAAATTGTTTAATGCCAATTGTGCAATGGCATCTGCATCTGGTTTTCTTAGTTGCTGGTACTCTTGCAAAATTAATTCCCAATTTTCATTGTGTTTATCTATCAAATTATTTAACACTAAACAATCTTCAAAGCCACAGTTCATGCCTTGTCCAAAGAATGGTACTATTGCATGAGCCGCATCACCAATTAATGCAAAATTATTATTTCTTACCCAAGGGAAACATTTTACAGTTACCAAAGATGCGGTAGGGTTATTAAAAAAATCTTCTTCTAAAGTTGGAATTAGCGGAACAATATCTGCAAATTTTTCTTTAAAAAATGCGGTTACTTTTTTTTTAGAGGTAAGTGACGCAAATGAAGGCTCTCCTTCAAAAGGGAAAAATAAAGTGCAGGTAAAACTGCCATCCATATTTGGCAAGGCTATCAACATATAATTTCCTCTTGGCCAAATGTGCAGTGCATTTTTTTCTATTTGAAATGCTCCATTCTCACCTGCTGGTATGGTGAGTTCTTTATAACCTGCTTCTATATAATGTTGGCTATATTCAAACCTATCAGATTGCAATTGATTGGTAAGCCTCGATGCTGAAAAAGCACCATCGCTACCGAACAAAAGTTCAAAGTTTAAAGTTGAAAGTTCAAGGTTTTGCGAATTTCCAAAAGTAATTTTATTTTCTTTCCAATTTATGTTTTCACATTTTTCATTAAAGAAAATTTCTACACCATTTTCTTCTGCTAATGTCATTAATTTTTTATTCAATTCCCCTCTTGATACTGAGTTTATAAATTGCCCTTCCATGCCATAAGCTTGCTGGGTATAACTTCCATCGATGTTGTGCATAAAACGCCCATGCATTGGAATAGCTATTTTTTTTACATCTTCCATAATGCCTATTTCTTCCAATGCTTTTATTCCTCTATCGCTTAAAGCTAAATTTATAGAACGTCCTGCCACAACCTTTTCTGTACGCATATCGCTTCGGCGTTCATATATTTTTACTTTGTATCCTCTTTTTACTAAATAGATAGAAAGCAAAGAACCCACTAAACCTGCACCTATTATTGTTATTTCTTTTTTCATTTTTAAACTGTTTGGTGTAAAACTGTTTTGCGTTTGTTGTTTGGTGTTATTTGTTTGTTGTCCTATAGTCTTTTTACTTTAAAATTTCTTACACGTTTGTCAGTTATAATATTTCGAATAAGTAATAAACCTCGAATTAAACAAACACCAAACAACAAACACCAAACAATCCGAGTAGAACACTAAATAAGGAAAGTTTTCAAAACCTCCCCAAACCTCCACACATCTTCAAAACTATTGTACAAAGGCACTGGTGCTACCCGTATTACATTTGGCTCTCTCCAATCTGCTATTACACCGTTTTGTTTTAATGCTTCAAACACTTCTTTTCCTTTTTCCAACATTAAAATACTTACTTGGCAACCTTTATCATTTCGTGGGGTAATAATTTCAATTATTTTTTTATCTAAAGAAGCATTTATATCATCTAAAATAAATAATAAATAATCACTTAGCATTTTTGCTTTTGGCAAAAGGTTTTCCATGCCTGCATCTTCAAAAATATCTAGCGAAGCCTTGTGTGCAGCCATGCTCAAAACGGGTGCATTGCTTAGTTGCCATCCCTCAGCAGTTTGTATAGGATTAAATCCTTTCTCCATTTTAAAGCGACTTTCTTTATCATGTCCCCACCAACCTGCAAGCCTTTGTAAAGATTTATTACTAATATGTTTTTGATGAATGTATGCACCTGCTACGCCACCTGGTCCACTGTTTAAATATTTGTAACTGCACCAACATGCAAAATCTACATTCCAATTGTGCAGTTGCAATTCAACATTTCCAATAGCATGTGCTAAATCAAAACCACAATATGCCCCTGCTTCATGTGCAGCAATTGTAATGTTGCCCATATCAAAAACCTGCCCACTATAATAATTTACACCGCCAAATAAAACGAGTGCTACGGTGCTGCCATGTTCATTTATCGTTGCTAAAATATCTTCTATTCTAATATGATGTTCTCCTTCTCTAGGCTGCACTTCAATAATAGCATCATCTGCATTAAGGCCATGCAATTTCACTTGCGATTCCATAGCATACTGGTCCGATGGAAATGCCTTTGCTTCACAAATAATTTTATAACGCTCTTTTGTAGGACGATAAAAACTCGTCATTAATAGATGAAGATTCACTGTTAATTGATTCATCACTACAATTTCTTCTGGTAATGCCCCCACAATTTTTGATAACTGATTTGGAAAGATTTCATGATAACTCAACCAAGGATTTGCTGCATGAAAGTGCCCTTCCACTCCAAAGTTTGCCCAATCTTCCAACTCATTCATTACATAATCTTGTGTAGTTTTTGGTTGTAAGCCAAGGGAGTTTCCTGTAAAATAAATAGATTCTTTTCCATTAATTACAGGGATATAAAATTGCTCTCTAAAGTTTTTTAAAGGGTCGTTTTTATCTAGTTCTTTTGCGAAGGATAAATTATTTTCGAAAGTCATTGTTTTTTTCGTTTGATTCGTTTCTCGTTTAGTCGTTTCTCGTTTGTAAAGTTCATTGCTTTGTATAAAACGAGAAACGACTAAACGAGAAACGGTTATTAAATAGATGCTACTACCTTCAATTCAATACATATCGGTGTTGGCAAGCTTTTTACTTCCACCGTTGTTCTGCATGCTTGTACATTTGTAAAATATTCTGCATAAATTTTATTATATACGGGAAAATCTTTTTTCATGTTTGTTAAAAAAACAGTTACATCTACAATTTTATCCCAACTGCTACCACTAGCTTCTAGCACTGCTTTTACATTTGCAAAACATTGATGGGTTTCTGCTGCAATATCATATTCCAAAATATTTCCTTCTGCATCTAATATTAAACCTGGTATGGAATTGTCTTTTGCACTTCTGCTACCGATACCTGATAAAAATAGTAAGTCCCCAACTTTTCTTGCATGTGGGTAAGCTCCGAGGGGTTTGGCTGCGCCTTCTGTATTAATTGTGTTTGTTGTTTGGGGTTTGTTGTTGTTTTGTTTGTTGTTAGATTCTTTTGTTATTTCAGCATTCGGTATTCGATTGTTAAATTTTTGTCCTCGTATATCTGTTTCATTCAAATACTTAATAAATGCACCCGTTTTATTTTCAACTTTCATGGCCATATCATTCAAAAAAGTAAAAGTTTCTTGGTTAATATGTTTTCTATCAATACTTCTTATTAATTGAGATTGTACCTCTGATGATGATGCCTTTGCAATACTTAAAAATTGTATAAATTCAAGTCTACTACTTCTGCCAAAACCTTCTGCAATATTATCCATTGTTGAACCCGAACTTCTTCTTATCTGGTCTTTCAATTCGAAATCTCTAGCAAGAGTTGGGACTGATTCAGTTAAATTATAAATCTGCAAGTGTAATTCTCTTGCTATTTGCCAAATCTCTAAATCTTCAAATCTTTTAATTGTAGCCATATATAATAATCTAAAAAGTTTAAACAACAACAAACAAAATAACAACAAACAACAAACCCAAAACATTTTTTAAATCTCAACACAAACATTCTTCATCTCCGTAAAAAATTTCAATGCTTCCCAACCACCTTCTCTTCCAACTCCGCTATTTTTTATGCCTCCAAAAGCAGTTCTCAAGTCTCTTAGTAGCCAACAATTAATCCACACAATACCACTTTCAATTTTTGCAGCCATTCTGTTTGCTTTGCTAATGTCCTGTGTCCAAACCGAAGCGGCAAGTCCGTATTGCGTTGCATTGGCAAGTTGTAGAGCCTCTTCCTCTGTTTCAAAAGATTGCATTGTAACGACAGGGCCGAATATTTCTTCTTGATTTGTTTTGCAGCTTTGGTCAAGGCCTTCAATAATTGTAGGTTCTATAAAATATCCATTAGCACATCTGCCTTCTAATTTTACTGCATTGCCCCCGCATAAAATTTCCCCGCCTTCTTGCTTAGCAATTTCAATACAGTTTAATATTTTTTCAAATTGCACTTTACTTACTATTGCACCTTGTTTAGAAGTTCCTAAAAGTGGGTCACCAACAACTTGGTTTTTAGTGATGTCAACAAAATATTTTTTAAATTCTTCATAAATACTTTTCTCCACCAAAATTCTACTACCACACAAACAAATTTGCCCTTGGTTACCAAAAGATATTCTAATAATTTCTTTTAAAACCTTTTCCATATCACAATCTGCAAAAATGATGGTAGGGTTTTTTCCTCCCAACTCCAACGATAATTTTTTAAACATTGGTGCAGCTATAGTTGCAATTTGTTCACCTGCCCTTGTACTACCTGTAAATGAAATGGCTTTAATTTTTGGATGTTTCACAATGGCTTCACCACAACTTTTTCCATCGCCATGAACAATATTTAAAACCCCATCTGGCAAGCCTGCTTCCTTACAAATTTTTGCTAAAAGAAAAGCGGTAACAGGCGTTACTTCGCTAGGCTTTGCTATTACACAATTGCCTGCAGCCAACGCTGGTGCTATCTTCCAAGTAAATAAATATAAAGGTAAATTCCATGGTGAAATGCAACCAACAATGCCAATAGGTTTACGCAAAGTATAATTAATGGCTTTGTCTTCCATGGCATGCGCTTCTGTGGCAAAGTGCATAATACTGGTGGCAAAAAATCTAAAATTAGCAGATGCTCTTGGTATATCTACTTGCTTAGCTAGCCATAAAGGTTTGCCATTATCATTACTTTCTGCAAGCGCCAATGCATCCAAATTTTCGTCAATTAATTCTGCAATTTTATTTAAAATCTTAAATTTATTTTCTGCACTTGTCACACTCCATTTTGCAAAAGCTTTTTGTGCAGCCATTACTGCTACTTCAATATCTTTTTGGTTGCTGTTTGGTATTTGCCCAACAATTTCCGCCGTAGCAGGATTTACATTATCCAAAAATTTACTACTTAGTGGGCCAATAAAATTTCCACCAATAAAATTTTCTAAGTGGTATGGTATGTCTAGATTCATAATTGTATTTTTATAAAGCCCCCGTTCGTCCTCCATCTACAGGAATGCTCACACCATTTATGTATGATGCCGCAGGCGATGCTAAGAAAGCTGCTACTGCTGCTATTTCACTAGCTTCTCCAAAACGTTTCATGGGTATTTCTTGTTGCATTTCTTTTTCTATTTCTGCAATTTCTTTTTCTTTTTTACTAGCATTTGTTTTAATAATATTCTGCAATCTCCCTGTGTTGGTTGCACCTGGTAGTACATTGTTCACCGTAATATTAAACTGCCCCAATTCGTTTGCCATTGTTTTAGCCCACGATGCTACTGCACCACGAATGGTATTAGATACGCCTAAATTGTGTAATGGTATTTTTACCGAAGTAGAAATAATATTTATTATTCTTCCATAACCTTCTTTCTTCATAGATGGTACAACTGCCTTCGTTAAAATATGATTGCAAATTAAATGTTGGTTAAAAGTATTGATAAAATCTTCTTCCTTTGCATCCACAATTGCACCACCTGCTGGGCCGCCTGTATTGTTTATTAAAATATGTACGGTATGCACTTTCATAAAATCTTCAATAACTAATTTTACATTATCTGCATTACTAAAATCTGCTACTATATAAGAATGTACTTGTTCATTTTTTTGTGGCAATAATTTTAGGGCATCTTTTAATACGATTTCATTTCTAGCCATTAAGATACAATTAGCACCGAGCGCTGCCAATTCTACAGCAATTGCTAAACCAATGCCTTGTGTGCTACCGCAAATAATAGCCGTTTTATTTTCTAAAGAAAGATTCATGTAATGTTGTAATTTGAATGTCAAACTTAGTTAAAAAGTTGTACTTTTCGGCTCTAATATTTTTAATGAAAAATAATAGGCTTTACCATAATTTTAAAAACGAATATCATGGCAATTTTAGCTCCTTTTAATCTTAAAAATTGGATTGCAGAAAACAGGGATTTATTAAAGCCGCCTGTAGGCAATAAATGTATTTATGTAAATGCAGAAAATTTTATAGTGATGATTGTTGGTGGCCCTAATGCTCGTAAAGATTATCATTACAACGAAAGCGAAGAATTGTATTATCAGGTAGAAGGGAATATTGTATTAAAAATAATAGACGATGGTGTGCAAAAAGATATTCCAATTAACGAAGGGGATATTTTTTTATTACCACCCAAAACACCACACTCACCACAAAGAGGAGCTAATACGGTAGGCTTGGTTATAGAAAAAGTAAGGGAACATGAAGAAGATGGATTTTTGTGGTACTGCGAAAACTGTGGAAATAAATTGTATGAAGAGTATAAAGTGATAAATGATATTGTAACGCAGTTGCCGCCTGTAATGGAAGGTTTTTATAGTGATGAACATAAACGTACTTGTAGTAAATGTGGAACTTTAATGATGCCTCCGATTAAGAAGGGGTAAGCAATTGTTTGTGGTTTGTTGTTTGGTGTTTTTTTAATTCGAGGTTTATTATTTATTTGAAAGATTTAAATTTTGAAAGATTAGTATTAACTTCCGAAAGTGCAAGAAAGTTTAAAATTTACAGACTTCAAAACAACAAACAAATAACACCAAACAACAAACACCAAACAGTTTATTTATACTGTGAGAAAAAATTATGAAAATCGACATCCACACCCACATAATGCCTGATAAAATGCCCAACTGGGTACAAAAATTTGGCTATGGAGAATTTATACATCTTGAACACCGCAATTGTAAAGCTTGCATGATGAAGGGCGATAAATTGTTTAGAGAAGTAGAAGACAATTGTTTTGATGCTACGGTGCGTATGAAAGAAATGGATGAAACAGCAGTTACGATGCAAGTTTTATCAACAATACCTGTATTGTTTAATTATTGGGCAAAGCCAAAAGATGGCTTAGAAACATCTCGTTTTTTTAATGATCATATTGCAGATACGGTAGCAAAAAATGATAAACGATTTTTGGGAATTGGTACCGTGCCTTTGCAAGATGTAGATTTTGCAATACAAGAAATGGAACGATGTGTATCCGAATTAAAAATGCCTGGCTTACAAATTGGCAGTAATATCAATGGCGATAATTTGGGTGAAAAAAAGTTTTTTCCTTTTTATAAACGTGCAGAAGAATTGGGTTGTGCATTGTTTGTGCATCCATGGGAAATGATGGGCGAAACACAAATGCAAAAATACTGGTTGCCATGGCTAGTGGGCATGCCTGCGGAAACAAGCCGTGCTATTTGCTCTATGATTTTTGGTGGAGTGTTACAAGCTTTTCCAAAATTACGAGTAGCTTTTGCACATGGTGGCGGCAGTTTTCCAATTACTATTGGCAGAATAGAGCATGGCTACAATGTACGCCCCGACTTGGTTGCAATAGACAACCCCATAAACCCACGAGATTATATTGGCAAATTTTGGATAGATAGTTTGGTGCATGATACCAAAGCCATGAATTTTATTATAGATGTAATTGGTGAAGATAAAATTTGCTTAGGCAGCGATTATCCTTTTCCGTTAGGCGAACATCATCCTGGAAAAATGATAGAAGAAATGAATTTTGAAAACAGTTTGAAAGAAAAATTATTGTTTAAGAATGCGAAGGATTGGCTGGGGATGTAGAATGCTGGTTTGTTAATATTACAGAAATAAGTTTAAACTATGATTCTACTCAATTTTTTGAGGCTTCAATGAATTCCAATTCCTTGCTTTAGTTTGTGTGAGGATTCACGGTGTTCATAATATTTGAGTACTAAATTCTGATATCCGTGTTTTAAATAAATAAAATTTGCAAATGTTAATTAATTAAAATAGAAAATTGATTTTAAATGAGTAAATGTATTGATTTACATATAGTTAAATAATAAATCATTAAATTTAATAGTTAAATTAGCATAAATAAAGTTTAATATATTGCACCAATATCATTTTTGATGCTTATCTTGCAAATAGAAATATAAAAATGAATACCACTGAAGCAAATATTAAAATTACCCGTATAGGCACCAAAATTGTGTCTTTATCTGTTTTCATGCCGATATGGAATAAACATTCTGACCATGGAAATTTACTTGTGCAAATCCCTTTGCTGGGTATAGACACAATTGCAAAGGATGAAAACGATGCCGAGAAAGCAATTGAAGAAGCAATTACATCTTTTTGTATTGTAGCTGAAAAGTTTGGTCAAGGTGTTGAAAAAGAATTATTATCATTAGGTTGGACTGCAATCGATGGCGAAACAGGTGAACCAATGCTTGGCTATACAGTTTCTGATAATTCTGATACAGACATTATGCTTGAAAGGCTTATGCAAACTGGTGACAACTATGTTAATCAACACTTAGAGATTGCTTAAATATGCCCGATAGCCATTATCCATCCATAGATATATCTTTTATTGAGAAGTATATTATTGCAAGTCATAAACTTGAAAGTGATGGTATAGTTAAAATTGGATCAACTACAACTTATGTCGTTAAGGGGCATCAAGCTATTTACAAAAGAAGCACACTCATCAGAGAATTAGTACCAGGACAAGTGTGTTTAGAACAAGCGACAGCACTTGCGTTAAAATTTTCTTTCTTGGGGCATCTTATAGAA
Organism: Ferruginibacter sp.; assembly: GCA_043770525.1. Taxonomy (GTDB): domain Bacteria; phylum Bacteroidota; class Bacteroidia; order Chitinophagales; family Chitinophagaceae; genus Ferruginibacter. The sequence goes on along the minus strand of JAYVID010000201.1, from coordinate 5,609 downwards.
TGGTTGGTAAGTAACCGCAATTGGAAAGAGGGTAGTTATATAGAATCCAATAATTGAGTAGAATCATATTATTTAAAACTCTTTACTAATCAAAACAAATTCGGATAATCACTAATAATCCCATCAACACCCAAAGATTTTAATTCATCCATTTTTGTTTTGTCATTTACCGTCCAAGGAATGATTTGTATATTTCGTAGGTGACATTTTTTCACCAAACTTTCATTTACCAAAATAAATGCTGGGCTATAAATTGTAGGAGCAAAGCCCAAGTCTTTTATTTGCTCTTCAAATGTACGCTTATCATAATCCTCAATAAGCATAGCCGTTTTAATGGTAGGATAATTTTTATGTAAATATTGCAATGTTCTAAAATCGAATGATTGAATAATTACAAAGTCCTCCATCCCATTTTCTTTAATTACTTTCATAAGCAACTCTACAAACTCAGCAGGTGCAGGGTGGTAGATATTATCAGTAGCAGGTTGTGTTTTTGTTTCAATATTAAAAAATGGATAAGGCCTTCTCCTCGTCATCATTTCTTGTTTTATAGTTGCAAACACATCTGCCAATAATGGTTTTACAACTTTCATTTTTTGCTGTTGTGCAAAGCGTGGGTGAGGCTTCATGCCTACATCATACTTAATGATATCGCTGTAATTCATCAAATACATATTGTAATTCTTTTCGTCTTTTTCTTCTATAAAACTATCATTTGGCTTGGTGGTTATTTCATGGTTAAAAAATGGCTCATGGCTTAAGAAAACTTTTTTGTCTTTACTAATGCTGATGTCCATTTCTAAAGTAGTTACACCCATGCCTAAGGCATGTACCATAGCAGGTATGGTGTTTTCGGGCATTAAGCCTCGGCAGCCTCGGTGACCTTGTTTATCGAATGAAGTTTGCATTTTTAAGTCTGTATAAACATAATCAAGAGGGAAATAACATTTTATAGTTCTACTCTTTCTTGAAGAAGAACATGAAAATAAAAATCCAATAAAAACAAAATATACTAATTTTTTCACTGTATTATTTTTTTGGAACTTGATAATGTAAATCTTCATATTCCTTAATAAATTCTAACGCTAGTTTTACTTTTTTTCCTTCTTTGCTATTAGGTTTTACTTTTTCATCAAACATTTTATCAACCCAATCTAAATATTGTTGATACTGATTTTCTGTTTCTATTTTTGATAGTTGCATAATCTACTAATTAATCTATTGCACAATAAAAGCCCAATAAAGATTCACTGCTCAGCGTAGCCTGCATGGGCAGTAGTAGCTCTTGCACAAATACACTTCAAATTATAAAACTACTTCCGTGCAAGACTACTACAGACAGGCAGGTACAAATGTTCATTAATTGTTGTTGCTCATGCTCCAATGCCCCACCTATCCTCCCCGAAAAAGCCCCATCTATCTTCCCCAAATAGCCCCATCTATCTTCCCCGAAGGGGAAAGAAATCTCGAAGATATTAGCAAAGAACTTACTGTAGAGTTTAGTGAAAATGGCTTGATTATTTTAAACCCCATTCTCCTTTTCTCTTCCCTTTGGGAAGGATAGGATGGGCTCTTAAACCATCACCTTCTGTATCTCCGTAGCAGGCATATTTGCATTACGCATTGCAATGCCTCTCACAGCTATTCCTGCAAAATCTTCAAATGCTTTTTTACTAATTGGTTCGTCGCTCATCATTGCAGGTACTCCAATATCACCGCCTTCACGTATGCTTTGCACAATCGGTATCTGCCCAAGAAATGGTATGTCAAATTCATCTGCCAAATGTTTGCCACCATCTTTACCAAACAAATAATATTTATTGTTGGGTAATTCCGTTGGAGTAAAATATGCCATGTTTTCTACCAACCCAATTACGGGTACTTTTAGTTGTGCTTGCCCAAACATGGCAATGCCTTTTTTAGCATCGGCTAGTGCAATGAGTTGTGGAGTTGTAACAACGATTACACCCGTTACAGGTACAGTTTGCACAATCGTAAGGTGTATATCGCCTGTGCCTGGTGGCATGTCTATCACCAAATAATCTAGCTCTCCCCAATCTACTTCACTCACAAATTGTTTTATAGCACTGCTCACCATTGGCCCACGCCATACCACGGCTTGCTTTTCATCTATTAGCAATCCTATGCTCATTACCTTTATACCAAATTTTTCTATCGGCACTATCAAACCCTTGCCACCATTCTCTCTCATCATTGGTCGTTCGCCTCTTATGCCAAACATAATGTGTTGGCTTGGGCCATAAATATCGGCATCCATTATGCCTACTTTTGTTACACCATCTGCCGCTAAAGCTAATGCAAGGTTTGCTGCTACGGTACTTTTGCCCACACCACCTTTTCCACTTACAACAGCTATAATATTTTTTACTCCACTTAATATTGTTTTTGGGTCGGTACGATTACTCGTTGTGTTGCTAGTAAAATTCACCGTTACCACAGCCTCTTTATCCACCAATAATTTTACCGCATTGATACAAGCATTTTGTATATGGTCTTTCATGGGGCATGCAGGCGTGGTAAGCACTACCGTAAAAGAAACCGCATTGCCATTTATTACTACATCCTTTACCATATTAAGTGTTACAAGGTCACTTCCTAAATCTGGCTCAGCCACATTGCTAAGGGCTTTTAAAATATCTTCGTTTGTCATGTAATTTGTATTCGTTTGCTTAAATTGTGCATTAAGCGAAATGTATTGTTAAAAATGTATTTTCGTTGCAAAATTAAACAATGATGTGTTTACTTTGTTTATCAAAAAATAATTGCTGCATTTCGTTAATGCATTTAATATAATATGAAAACATTTTTACGATACTTAATTATCCTTATTGTATTTACTCCAACTTCTGCAAAGGCTCAATTTGAAACCTTTAAAGATACTGTGGTACAACTTTATGGCGTGGTAATGACAGCAGATAGTCTTAGGGGTTTGCAAGCAGCAAGTATTGTTATAGTGGGTCAAAATAGAGGTACTATTGCAAATGCTGATGGAGTATTTAGTATTGTAGCATTAAAAGGGGATAAAGTCGAATTTTCTAGTGTAGGGTATAAATCAATTATAATTACTGTACCTAAAGATTTGCAAGGTAATCAACATAGTATAATACAGTTAATGGTAACTGATACGGTGTATTTGCCTGCAACCATTATTAAGCCAAGACCTACTAGGGAGCAGTTTGAAAGAGATTTTATAAATAACCAAGTGCCAGATGATGACATGGCAATAGCAAGAAAAAACAATGATATTGCTACTAGGCGTTTATTAATTGCAACCTTACCATCGGATGGTAGGGAAGCATCTAATACTTTTTTGCGTCAATACTCTCAAAAACTAGGTTATGCGGGTCAGTTAGCTCCACAAAATATTTTTAACCCATTTGCATGGAACGAGTTTATAAAAGCGTGGAAGCGGGGAGATTATAAAAAGAAAAGATAAATGTTGGTTTAATTTTTGTTTTAATATTTTATCAAATAAGCCTGCTATCTTTTTGTTAGCAGGTTTTTATTTATAAATGGGGTAAATATATTAGTGTAACCCTTAAAATTGTGACTCGATCTGAATTAATTTATCAATTGGGTTTTAAAGCAATAAATTATTTTCAAATAACTGTAAATGCTATTTCATACCAATTTGATTTTAAAAATAATCCAATAAAAAATCTTTAGCTCTCAGATTTTAAGGATTTACGTAGATTCGATTAGAGTAAATAATATGAAAAAATAGTATTTAATAGCTGCAATTTTAAATGAAGAAGAACCATGTTAATATAGTATTGTAAGCACGTATCTTTGTAAAATGCGAGTTTTTTTAGTAGGTTTTATGGGCTGTGGTAAATCATATTGGGGTGCTATATGGGCTGCAGAAAATGGGCTACATTTTTATGACCTAGATGAGATGATTGTAGAAAAGGAAAGGCGCTCTATACAGGATATTTTTGAACAAGAGGGTGAAGATTATTTTAGAAAAACGGAGTCGGAAGTATTAAAAGAAACAAACAATTTGCAAAATAGTATTATAGCTTGTGGTGGTGGTACCGCTTGTTTTTTTGATAACATAGCTTGGATGAAGGAACAGGGTGTTGTGGTTTTTATTAATGAAAATGTAGAAAAAATAATTGATAATCTTAAGAATGAAAAGCAAATAAGACCATTGTTATTTAATTTATCGGAAACAGAAAAACTTTCTTTTGTAAAACAAAAACTTTCTGAAAGAATGCCTTTTTATTTGCAAAGTGAAATTGTATTAGCCAGCAATGATATTAATGAAGCGGCATTTATGAAAATTATTAATTATAGAAAAACGGGAAACTAAATGCATAAGGGATTTTTAAAAATGGCTGCTATTTTTGGCGCTTTTACAGTTATTTTGGGCGCTTTTGCAGCACATACTATAAAGCCTATTATTTCTTCAGATGCGCTTGCGGTATTTGAAACAGGGGTTCGTTATCAAATGTACCATTCCATTGCTTTGTTTTTTACAGGTTTATTGTATAAAGAATTTCCTGTAAAAAGTATAGTAATAGCTGGTAAGTTGTTTATAATTGGGATAGTTATTTTTAGTGGGTCACTCTATTTGCTTACCTATTTAAAAACAGTCGGTGCAAACAATTTTTTATGGATTGGCGCCATTACACCCTTTGGAGGCTTGGCTTTTATAGTAGCATGGTTATTACTGGCTAAGTCATTTAAAGTAAAAAAATTGCTTTAATTTTTTTACTCTAAAAGTAATTAAAATCAAAAAAAAGGAAATAAAAACAACGATTAAATTTTTACAACTAAAAAACTACTAATTTTAGTATCTTTATAGCCATGGCAGAGAAAAAAATGACCAAGAAAAGTAGTAAAGCCTCAGCTGGATCAATGCAGCAAGAAAAAGAAGTTACAGTTGAGGTAAAGCAATTGCTAAAAGATGAGCGTACTCAAAAAATAGCTGGTAGCATTTTATTGTTACTAGCCATATTGTTTTTTATTGCATTTACTTCTTATTTATTTACTTGGGATGAAGATCAAGATAAAGTATTTAAAGAAGGATATAAACTTCTAGTGGGCTCTAGTTCTAAAATGGCTAATTTAATGGGTTCTTTTGGAGCATTTATTTCTCACTTACTTATTTACAAAGGCTTTGGAATTGCTGCTTATTTATTTTGTACTATTTTCTTTGTATTAGGTATTAATTTTTTCTTTGGAAAGAAAATATTTTCTGTAATAAAAAATGTAAAATATTTATTACTAGGCTTGCCATTATTAAGTGTATCTGCAGCTGTTATTTTTAAAGGAAGTGAGTTTGCATGGGGTGGTGCTGTGGGAGATATGATAAGAGATTTCTTTTATAATATGATTGGAAAAATAGGCACCATTGGTTTATTGTTGGTTTCATTTTTTGCATACATAATATGGCGTTTTAATCCTTCTTTTAAAATGCCTAGTAAAGAAACTTTACTACCCACTGCAGAGGAAGATGGTATTGAAAATGCAAACAATAACAGTGTTTTAGAAGTAGATGAAGCAGCTTTAGTAGAATCTGATAGAGACATGATTATTGCTTCATCTGGTAATATGCTTAATAGCAATTCTGGTAAATTAAATAT
>JAYVID010000200.1:0-4864 GCA_043770525.1 Ferruginibacter sp. | reverse complement strand
GTGACAGTGTGTGTTGTTTTTTTTATTTCTTCAGACATTTTTTAATTCGTTTATATCGGCTTGATATGTATGCTCAATTAAATATTTTAAAACTCTTTTTGTTTTATTAATATGGTTTTCCGTTTCTTCGCAATTTTTTAAAACAAAATCTATTAATGCAATAAACCTTTTGTTGTTGTTTAATTTTTCAGAAATAACTTTTGTATCTTCTTCAAATTCTTTGTAAGAGGTATAACCAAAATCAAGCAAGTTTTTCTCACTATGCTTTGTTATATATTTCTCTATCCACTTTTCAAATTCCTTTGGAAACAATTGCAAGATAAAATATGGTTTGTCTTTTACCTTAATTATTTCTAGTTCCTCACAAACGAAAATTCTATCTTCAATTTCTAAAGGTTTTAAAAATGGTTCAATTGCATCTCCATCATTATCTACAATACAAATAGAAAATGTTCCCTTTGTTCTATCTCTCTCTTTTATACTTTTAAAAACCTCTGCTTTATTTTTTTCTTTTCTTATTAAACTTTTATTTTCTAATAATCTTCCAAAAAAATAATTGTCACCCCAACATTCTACTCTTATTGAACTCCTCATATTTTTTAATTTTCATCCCAAAGTGTTTGGTAATTAAAAAATAAATTCAACCCTGTTTGATAAGCATCTTTGCTAGCCTCTGCACTCAGTAGTTTTATTTTTGTTTCGTTATTTTCTAGCCCTACCAAATAAATATTGGTATCGTTTCTACTTTCTTCATCTCTCATTAATTCATCTATCACATATTGGCTATGCGTTACTATAAAAAATTGATTTTCGTTTTTATCATTTTTAATAGCATTTGTAATATTTAAAATATAAGGTTCATAACAATGTGCTTCAGGTTCTTCAATTAATAAAATAGAATTCTTATTTGACATAATAACAGCTAAATGAAAAATTAATCTTTGCAAAGTATCTGCAAGTAAATTAATGTCTAAAATAAAAATTGTTTCATCAGATAACTCTCTTATTACTTTGAATGAATTTGAAGTATTATCAAAAGAAATTTTTAAATTATAAATTTTTAAAAGTTCTTGCACCTCTTTTTTTAATTCTTTTTTAGAGAAAATTATCTCAGATAAATTTTGTCCATAAGGCATATTAAGATTATCGGATTTTACCGAATTAGAAGTGTAAACTTTATCTTCTTTAAAAAAGTATTTTCTAATGTCAAATGTTGGAAATAAAACTCTTCCCGTAAACGAACTATTTGAGAATTTTTTATCTGTATTGAAATTTGCTTTAAAAAGTGTTGGAATCAAAGTCCCATTACCATTATGTTCTTCAAGATTTATTTTTTCGGATATTTCGAAATCTAAATTGGAATCCTTATACTCTATTTTTACAATACTTTTATTATTTAATGTTATATCAATGCCATTATTAATATCTCCTTCAAAGAAAAGTTGGGTAATCTGATTTATTCGTAAAAGCTGGTCTAAATCATATATATGATGTTTGTATATTGATGAAAAAGCAAACAACCCCAACCCCTCCAATATATTACTCTTCCCCACATTAGGCGGTCCCACAAAAACATTAATTCGCTTACAGCCTTCAATTTTTTGATGGCGTATGCTTTTAAAATTTTTTATTTCTATATCGTTAATAATACTCATTAATCTTTTTACGCTGTTACAGGCACATGTATCTCATCTGCATAATGCCTCAATCCATAATTTTCTGTCAAACACAACTCAGGGTTGTTTACATGCCACTCAAACTCATCTCTAAAATGGCGAATAGCCGCCGCCACAGGCCATGCAGCAGCATCACCCAATGGACAAATCGTATTGCCTTCTATTTTCCTTTGTATATCCCACAACAAATCTATATCCTTCATCTCCCCTTTTCCATTCTCTAATCTTTGCAAAATCTTTTCCATCCATCCTGTACCTTCTCTGCAAGGGCTGCATTGGCCGCAACTTTCGTGGCGGTAAAAACGTGCAAGCGTGTATGTATTTCGAACAATACATTGGTCTTCATCTAACACAATAAAACCACCACTACCCATCATACTACCTGTAGCAAAACCACCATCACTTAAGCTTTCATAATTCATCAAACGCTTTTCGCCTTTGGCGGTAGTGAGCAATAAATTTGCAGGCAAAATAGGTACACTCGAACCACCCGGAATACAGGCTTTTAATTTTTTTCCGTTGGCAATGCCACCACAATATTCATCGCTGTAAATAAATTCTTCTACAGAAATCGTCATATCTATTTCGTAAATACCCGGCTTGTTTATATTACCACATGCCGAAATTAATTTTGTACCTGTGCTTCTTCCTACACCAATTTTTGCATACTCTTCTCCACCTTCGTTTATGATTGGTACAACTGCTGCAATTGTTTCAACATTGTTCACCACCGTTGGTCTGCCCCACACACCCTTTACCGCAGGAAAAGGAGGTTTAATGCGAGGGTTGCCACGCTTACCTTCCAAGCTTTCTAGTAATGCAGTTTCCTCACCACATATATATGCACCTGCGCCACGCTGTACATAAATTTCGCAATCAAATCCACTGCCTTGTATATTTTTCCCTAGCCAACCATTTGCTTTTGCTTCATCAATAGCATGTTCCAAAATATTTGTAATCCATGCGTACTCGCCACGTATATATATGTAGCTAACATTGCTGCCCAATGCATACGACGATACAATCATTCCTTCAAGTAAGATATGCGGAATAAATTCCATCAGATATCTATCTTTAAAAGTACCAGGTTCACTTTCATCTGCATTCACCACCAAATGCCTAGGCACACCTTCGGGCTTGGCAATAAAACTCCATTTCATTCCGCACGGAAAACCTGCACCACCTCTACCACGCAAGCCGCTTTTCTTTACTTCTTCTACAATATCTTCCGCCTTCATTTTAAGTGCTTTCTCCACACTTGCGTAGCCGCCCTCACGCCTATACACTTCGTACGTGCGTATGCCGGGTACATGTTGTTTTGCTAACAATAATTTTTTACTCATATAAATTTTTTTCACGCAAAGGGGCAAAGTTTGCAAAGCCCGCTAAGGTTTCTATTTTATTTAAAATGCTTTCGCATTTTTATTATTCTTTTGTTACCAACAAAGAAGCAGCTATGGTCATCATCGTTGTGTCACTCACTTCATCGGCATACCATTATTCATCTTTTATTATGCAATCATAAAAATCCGTTTATAAATTAAAATATTCTCTTTTGATTTTTATACAACTTATAATGTTCATAAGTTACATAAGCAAAAAGCAAAAGACTTAATCTTAAAGTTAAAACTCTATAATTTGATTCGTACACATACCTGAAAATACCATAGGCAAACATGCACAAAAACAAAATATCTAAAAAAACTAATGCCCAATTTTTTTTCATAAACTAGCTATTACTTTCTTCTTTCGGATAATCAAAATTAAACATCCAATTCACACCAAATTTATCTTCCAACATTCCAAACCTTGCGCCCCAAAAAGTATCTTGCAGTTCCATTGTTACAGTTCCACCTTCGCCCAAGTTTGTAAATGTTTTATTTATCAAATCTAAATTATCAAAGTTTAAGGATAAATGCACTTGGTTGCCACCTGTAACTTCTTTTCCCGGTTGGCAATCGCTAATCAAAAATTGCAATTTATCTGCTTCAAACAATGCATGCATTATTCTATCTTTTGCTTCTTCAGCTATTGGCATTCCACTTTCGCCAAATGTTTGTGAGTGTACAATTTTTCCATCTAATGCTTTTGCATAAAATGCAAGTGCTTCTGCTCCGTTGCCGTTAAAATTTATGTATGGTGTAATTGGTTGCATTATTAATTATTTTTTCCGAATTGCTTCTCTTCTAATTCCTCTCTTGTATATTTTTTTACTTTTCCATTTAATAATTTAGAAATAATAATAGCCAAAATAGTGCTCATTAAAATTGTCATTACTATAATAGAAACTAATTTCATTTTTTCAATTTTGCCATCAACATCCTCATTGGGTGCAATGTTCTAGTAAATGGATTTAATACCAAACCCAATGATTCTAATGTTGTTGCTCCAAGTAATGGTTCATCACCTTCCTCTCCATACACTACAGGTGCAGGACCACCTTCTCCTTCAAATTCAAAATAAGCACTACATACTTTTCTTTTTAATACACTTCCATCTGCTAAAGAAAAACTCATTTCTTTATATGGCTCTATTTCCAATTCATCTAAAATTTTACCCGGTACCAAACTGTATATTGCTCCACTATCTACCAAAAAATTCACTTCCGCTATCTTTTCAGATTTGCGATGTTCTTTTACGGTTAATATAGCGTTTGTTATTCCCATTATTATTTTAAAGGCTCTATCTTTTTAAAAGTTCCTCCTCCATTTTCACTTAATGAATTCCAATTTTCAATCAATTCTTCTTTATGCAGACTTGCCCACTCTATTACTAATCCTAATGCTTTAGGAGGGAGCCAACCTTCAATAATTCTAAAATCTTCAATAGCAATAACTACTTTATGTTCGTTATATTCCGCATGAAAATGAGGTGGTGCATGGTCTCCAAAAAACATCTTAATTAAAATTCCATAAAATCTACTTATGACAGGCATATTCAAAAAATGTTTTATTAATTAATTTTAAATAAAAAGCATCAGGGTCCATATCAATGTTTTCTGTCCATTCAATTTTTTTATCCTCTGTAATTTTAAAATTCTTAAAATTCATTTCGTCATTCCAATATTCAAAAACACCTTTTCCTTTCCATTTTTTTAATTCAACTATTCCTTCCACACCATCTTCAAATAAAAGATACAGTTTGTAATCATCTTTTGCTTCTGCACTTTTTAAATATGGTATTTCTTT
>JAYVID010000199.1:0-2848 GCA_043770525.1 Ferruginibacter sp. | reverse complement strand
CAATTTATGATAGTATAATATATAATGCAGGTTTTCAATTAGCCTATAAAAAAGATGAAATAGCTGTATATAGTAACTATTGCGAATTACTTTTTCCATTAAACAAAAATATAGATAGAAATAATATAGCTAGTGTATATATTGAGTTTCCAAGAAGCAAAACAAGTTGGGGATACAACAAAAAAGATATTGCAAAACAAAATCGGTTTGAAAAAAGAAAAGAAAAGCTGATAAAAGAAAATGAATTACAATACAAAAAAGACAACTCATTTGCTAAATACGGAGAATATTTATACTTGTATGGTGACGATTATTATCGTTTAGTGTATTTAACTACAGATAAAGAAAACAGTAAACCCAAAATGGCAAAAGTGATTTTGGATAATGAAATAAAAAAAGATTTAGTTGAAGAAATAAAAAATAAATCCGATAAAATAATTTCAAAAAAAACGACCAACTCCACAAAAGCCAATAGATATAAATGGTACGATAGCATTTCTATTTATCCGAGCTATAATAAAAATACTTACATAAGATATGATAATGTAGAAAGAAATGATTACAGTCCAGGCAAAATAACTAAGCCTTATAATTGGGAAAAAAGATCAAACTTTAATTATGTACCATCTAATAATGCAACATTACAATTCATAAAGAATATTTATCCTGCCTATTCCATACTAATAGATAGTGGCAAAGTTGGTTTAGCATATGCAAGTAGGGAATATAATAGTGGCTGGATATGCAGTGTTGTTTACCCTCCTACTTTTGATAGTTTGATAGCAACACAAGATGGTTTTGCTGCAAGTACAACACATATCCCTTCATTTTATTTTAAAAAGAAAGATAGTATTGTTGTAGTTTGTAGAGGAGAAATAGTAGCTGGCCCAATAAAATTATCTGATAAAGAAGAAATAAAATACATAGACAGAAATGTTTATCTAACGCATTCTTACAGCGAAAAAACTTCTCTAATAAAATTATTTAATAACAACATCCTCTTTAATCCTGCTATATCCAATTTTACTTTTGATAAGATACAGCTTAGTAATTCTGGAACTGATGCAGTAATTATTCATAATAAAGATTTATTGTGCTTATATAATATTTTAGGAAAACAAGGCGGTCATATTTTTGAAAAAAACTTTGAGCTACCAAATGCAACTTTAATATCTTTTAAAGATGGATACTATAATAACGCAAGTAAATACTGGGGTTATTTATTAGTACACAGCAGCGAAGGGAAATATATTTGGTTTACTAAAAATAACTGGAGAGGTAATTGGCAAAAAGTATATGAGGCAGAAAAACTTTTATTGAATTACAATGGTTATTACAAAATAGAAAAACAAGGCAAAGTAGGATATATAAATATAGATGGAAAAGAATTTTTTGAAGATTAAAATACTCATAATTTAGGATTAAATTTTAAGCTATCTTTATAGCGAAAAATTTACCATGAAATTTATATTTACACTACTTACACTCTCCTACACTATTGCTGCCACTGCACAAACAGTAGACCTTTCCAAACAATTTAAAACCATGAAACCACGTGCCATAGGCCCTAGTGGTATGAGTGGGCGTATTACCAGTATAGATGCATTGCACAATGACCGCAATACAATTTACTTAGGCGCAGCTAGTGGTGGTGTATGGAAAACTGAAAACGCAGGTAATAACTGGACACCTATTTTTGATGAGCAACCTATACAAAATATTGGTAGCATTGCTGTATGTCAAAGCAACCCCAGCATTGTATGGGTGGGTACAGGTGAGGGCAACCCTCGCAACAGTGTAAGCATAGGTGAAGGTATTTACAAAAGTATAGATGCTGGAAAAACATGGAAATGCATGGGGCTTGAAAAAACAAGGAATATACACAGAGTAATTATAGACCCTACCAACCCAAATGTTGTGTATGCTGCAGCAATAGGCAACCCTTATGGCATACACCCAGAGCGTGGAGTATTTAAAACTACTGATGGTGGCGAAACTTGGAACAAAGTTTTATATACCAATGATACAAGCGGTGTGGCAGATATGATAATGGATAGCAAAAATCCGAACAAAATATTTGCAGCTATGTGGCAACATAGTCGCACCCCATGGAGCTTGAATAGTGGCGGAAATGGCAGTGGCTTGTACATGACTATGGATGCGGGAAAGACATGGAAAAAATTAAATGGAGAAGGAGGATTGCCTTCGGGAAATTATGGCCGCATTGGTATAACGCTTTGCCATGATATGCCCAATAGAGTTTATGCATTGATAGAAAGTACCAAAAGTGGTTTGTATAGAAGCGATGATGGTGGAAGCAAATGGGAAAAAGTAAATGATGATGCAGCTTATACGGCTAACAGAAGTTTTTATTTTCAAGACATTATTGCTGATCCTAAAAATGAAAACAGATTGTGGCTTATAAATCAAATTGTGAGCATGAGTGAAGATGGAGGCAAAACTTTTAAAACCGTTATTCCTTACAATGGTATTCACCCAGACCATCATGCATTTTGGATACACCCACAAGACCCCAATTATATTATTGATGGAAACGATGGTGGCATTGGCATTACAAGAGACAAAGGAAAAAATTGGCAGTTTGATGAAAAGATACCTGTAGGGCAATTTTATCATATAAATGTAGATAATGAAATACCCTACAATGTAATGGGTGGCATGCAAGATAATGGCAGCTGGCGTGGCCCTGCATATACATGGACAGATGCAGGACTAAAAAATTATTACTGGGAAAGCCTTTGGGGCGGCGATGGTTTTGATGTAATGCCAGACCCCGAAGATGCCAATTGGATTTACGCCATGAGCCAAGGTGGGCATGTAGGAAGAT
>JAYVID010000198.1:0-5080 GCA_043770525.1 Ferruginibacter sp. | reverse complement strand
TTTTTGTAAATTAAAGTAGTTCAATTATCTATTTTATTAATCATTTATGCTTCTTTAATGTATTTTTTTCTTGATTTAATACAATTCGACAAGCCTGATTATTATTTAGTAATATGATATTTAGCTTGTTATGAATTTTTTTACAAAATTAATTTTCATCTCTCTTTCTCAATTACTTTTCATTAATAATTCCTGTATAACTATGGTTAGAATATAAACAATATCTTTCTCTATTAAAACGTTTAGTAAGATTATACTTGCAATTTTGTTCATACTTAATTAGTTTTATGAGAAATATTATCAAAAAGATTTTGTGTATACAGAAAAAAGGAATTTTTATTTCTTTGATTTTTAGTTTTTTAGCTTATAAAAGTAATGCTCAAACAGAAGTAAATATTGCAAAAGAATATTTTTCTACAAATATTGCAAAGCAAAATATTTCGAAAGAAGATATAGGAGCAATGAAGGTCTCTAGTCAATATTTATCTCCCACTACAGGTTGGTATCATATTTATTTTAATCAAGCATTTGAGCAAGTAGAAGTGTATAACGGGTTATTATCTGTAACATTAAAAGATAATAAAGTAGCCTTTGCTGCTAATAGTTTTATACCAAATATTACAGCAAAAATACCAGCAAATAAAAGCGCAACATTACCAACCTTAGTTGCTTTACAAAAAGCAGTAGCTGATGTAAACCTAACTGGATATGATGTTTCAAAAACAAAAGAACAAAGTACTATAAATTTAGAAAACGGAAAATTAAGTAAAGTTGTTTATGAAGACAAACAATTATCCAATGAAAAAATAGCTGTAAAATTATATTGGCTACCTGTAGAAAAAAATGTAGGTGAAAAAATAAATACTAACCTTATACTTACTTGGAATGTAACCTTTGTAACCAAAGATGGGCAACATAGTTGGAACATACATGTAGATGCAAACACTGGAAACATTGTACAAAAAAAGGATGATGTTATTCATTGCGATTTTGGTAAGCCAGATCATGAAAACCATTCAGATTTATGTGCTAACAATAATAAAGAAACACACAATGTTTTATCTCCTACGGCAAATGGATACAATGTATTTGATTACCCATTGGAAGCGCCTACATTTGGAGCTAGAACACTTGTAACAAACCCTTACACAAGATTTTTGCCTGCAACCATGGGGCCTGGTGCTACCAATGGATGGCACAATGATGGCACTACCAATTATAATTATACAAGGGGTAATAATGTATGGGCAAAAGATGATAAAGCAAACGATGATGAAACCACCATTGGTTCTTATCCTAGCTCTGCCACACTTGATTTTAATTATCCTTATACACAAGGTACAGCAACAGCCGCTGCAAATTTAAATGCTGCTATTACAAATCTTTTCTATTGGAATAATCTGATACATGATGTGCTTTGGCGTTATGGTTTTGATGAACCAAGTGGTAATTTTCAAAATAGTAATTTAGGCAAAGGAGGATTAGGTAACGATTTTGTACAAGCAGATGCACAAGATGGAAGTGGCACGAGCAACGCAAACTTTAGTACGCCATCAGATGGAAGCAATGGACGTATGCAAATGTATATATGGGCAAATGTAGGCAGCCCTCTTTACCAGCCAGATTCTGATTTTGATAATGGTGTAATTGCTCATGAGTATGGGCATGGATGGTCTACAAGATTAACAGGGGGACCAGCTATTTCCAGTTGTTTAAATAATGCTGAGCAAGGAGGAGAAGGCTGGGGTGACTATAATGCATTAATGCTTACTACCAATTGGGCAGCACTTACACCTACAGTAACTAGTGCTAATTTACCGAGAGGAATAGGTACTTATGTACTTGGGCAAGCTACTACTGGTGCAGGTATACGTCCTTACAGATATTCTTATAACAAAGCGGTTGTAAACAATGTAGTTACTTATAGTAAAGTAGCAGATGTTGCCAATTTTTCTGAACCACATGGTATTGGTTCTATATGGGCTACTATGTTATGGGATATGACTTGGGAAATTATTTTACAAGATAATTTTATAGCACCTAATATTTACGATGTACCTACACTAATCACTAATATGAGAGGCAATATTGCTGCATATAAATTGGTAAATGAGGGCTTGCGTTTGCAAGCATGTAGCCCTAGTTTTGTACAAGCAAGGGATGCAATTTTTCAAGCAGATATATTATTATTTAATGGACGTTATCGTTGCGCAATAGGTAGAGCCTTTGCTCGTCGTGGGTTAGGGTTAAATGCATCTACAGGTAGCTCTTCAAACGATAGAGTAGTTACGGAGGACTTTACGGCTTTCTCTGGCCCAGCTTTAAGTTCTGCTTTAAATAATACTACATGTTCTAACCAACCATTTTTATACACTGCTACCATTGCTATTGCTGGTGCTTACACATTTGCATGGACAAGAGCAGCAGTAGTTGGCATAAGCAATGTTACTGGTAGTGGAAGTAATGCCAATATAAATGAGACATTAATAAACACTACTTCTAATCCCATTACAGTAAAATATTTAATTACGGTAAGCCCCGATGAGTGTGGTGGAACTCCATTGCCACAAGCAGTATCTGTAATTGTAAACCCAATAGTTACACCAACCGTTAGTGCATATTCTATTTGCCAAAATGCTACTGTACCAGTGGGCGAAGGGCTTGTAGCTCCAAATGTATTAGTAAATAGTGTAAATGGAGTAATAGTAGTAGGTACTACTTATGTTAGGGCTACAGGTAATAATGTAACTACTTACACTGCGGCTACTGGTGCAAGTGGTTCAGCCGCTTATTTTAAAACCTACACTTTTGTAGCGCCTGCTAGTGGTGCTGTAACTTTTAGTATAGAAACTGCAGTTTTAACCCCCGGCGATCCTGATGATACATTTATTTCTCTTTATGCAAATACATTTAATTCAGCTGCTCCAGCCACAAATTTCTTAAGGGGTGATGATGATAGTGGTATAGGGTTTCAATCTGCACTTACACATACACTTACTGCTGGTAGTACTTATGTATTAGTTGTTACAACTTACAGCAATGGTGTAACAGGAAATTTTTCATTACTAGCTACCAATGCAAATATTTTTCCAAGTACACCTAACTGGTATTTAAATGCAAGTGGTGGTACTCCTTTAGCTACAGGTTTAATATTTAATCCAGTAGGAATTGCAGGGTCTGGTATTACCAATACTGCAACATTAGGTACAAGTACTTTTTATGTAGCAAGTTCATTGTATAGCAACTGTCGTACTTCAGTTACATTTACCGTAGCACCTGTTACTTTATATGTAAATAATATTGCTACTGGTGCAAATAACGGTACAAGTTGGCCTAATGCTTTTACAGATTTGGCAACAGCTATTGCAGCTGCTGGTACATGTGTTACACAAGTATGGGTAGCAGCTGGTACATACAAACCTACTAACACAACAAATAGAGATGCAAGTTTTGTCATGAAAAATAATTTAGCGATATATGGTGGTTTTCCAAATACTGGCAACCCAACATTTGCACAAAGAAATACATTAAACAATATCACTACACTTAGTGGAGATATAGGAGTAGCTAATGATGCAACAGATAATAGCTACCACGTAATAATTAATGCAGCAGGGCTTAACAATACTGCTATACTAGATGGTTTTGTAATTACAAACGGTAATGCAAATAGCACTGGTAGTTTTAGAAATGTAGGAGGAGCTATGCTAAACAATACTGCTGGTGCTGCTACTATTTGCAATCCAAAAATTGACAATTGTATTTTTACCAATAATAATGCTGTGCAAAACGGAGGTGCAGTTTATAATAATGGATTAAGTGCTACTGCAAGCCCAACTTTTACCAATTGTGTTTTTCAAAATAATACTTCAACCAATGGGGCTGCTATTTATAATGATGGCAGTACATCTGGTATAAGTAATCCTGCTTTTGTAAATAATACCTTTACTCAAAATGCAGCATCTACAACTGGCAATGTTGTATATTCAACAGCTACAGGTGGAGTAAGTATTGCAGATTTTACCAATTGTATTTTTTGGAATAATGGTGGAGCAAATACTTTTTCTAACAATGCATCTAGCATAAATGTAAAATACAGTTTGTTTGAGCCTTTGGTAAACAATTATACAAATGGAGTAGGCAATATTACAACAACTGCTTCTCCTTTTGTATTGGCTACAGACTTACATTTAAAAGATTCTGCTACAGCAATTGATGCAGGAACAAATACTGGTGCTCCATTAAAAGATATTGATTTTTCTACAAGAAGTACTATACCAGATATGGGAGCTTACGAAAATTTATCAGCGTGCATTGGCGCAAATAAATTTTATTTTACAGATATAATAGGCACCAGTTACCAATGGCAGAGAGACGATGGTACTGGTTATGTAGATATTGTAAATGGCGCTTTGTATAGCAATACAACTACACAAAAACTTACAGTTATTAATCCTGCAAACATAACTACTGGTTCAAAATATAGGTGTAAGATTACAAATGGTGCTACAATAACATACAGTTCAGAAAATACATTGCGTTTTTACAATCGCTGGTTAGGCACAGCCGATAATAGTTGGATAAACCCTGCCAACTGGAGTTGTGGTGTAATTCCTAATCAATATACAGATGTAATTATTCCTGCTGCAAAACCACTTTACCCAATAACAAATGTAAATGGTACAGTAAGAAAATTACAATCTGAAACCGGAAGTAATATTACAATAGCTACAGGAAGTAATTTGATAATAGTGGGGCAGTAGTTTTTTTAAAATGCAAAAAAAAGTTCATGAGCCGAATAAACATATTATTCGGCTCATTTTTATTATATCATAATCGTAACACAATCCACCAAAATTTACCATCGTATATTTATCTAAATTTTATACATGCAAACAGATATTTTAGTAATAGGGTCAGGTATAGCAGGGCTTACTTATGCACTAAAAGTAGCACAAGAAATGCCTCATAAAACAATTACCATTCTTACTAAAACACAAAGCGACGAAACCAATACAAAGTACGCCCAAGGCGGCATAGCAGGTGTTACCAATTTTAGCGAAGATAGTTTTGCAAAGCA
>JAYVID010000197.1:0-14278 GCA_043770525.1 Ferruginibacter sp. | reverse complement strand
TCTTCAAGGGCATAGTTTACATCCATGTGTACTTTGCCTTCTATTAATTTTGCCCTGCATGTACAACACACACCACCCTTGCATGCATAAGGCAGGTCTGCACCTTGCGCAAGGGCAGCATCTAAAATATTATCTGCTTTATAACCTAGCGCAAACTCAAATGTACGCCCATCGAGCTTTATGGTAATATTACTCTTAGGGCTATTATCAACTTCTTTTGCCAATTGTACTTTGCCAACTGCCAATTGCACTTTGCTAACCGAACTCGTAAATAACTCAAAATGAATATTAGCTTTTGCAATTCCTTCTTTTTCTAAAAATGCGGCAGAGGAAAAAATCATTGCTTCGGGCCCACATAAATAAGCATCATCAAAATTTTTAAAATCCAATACTTTATTTAAGTGTAATAATTTTTCTGCATCAATTCTTCCATAATTAATAGTTGCATCTGTTCGCTCTCTACTCAATATATTTACACAGCTAAAACGTTGCATAAATTTATTTTTAAGCGCTTCTATTTCTTCAAAAAATATAATAGAGCTTCTACTTTTATTACCATAAATAAGGGTAAACTTACTTTCGGCTTGTGTATGCAAAATATGCTTAATAATAGAAAGCACAGGCGTAATACCACTGCCCGCAGCTATTGCAAGATAATTTCCCGCTTTATTTTTGCTAATAAACCTTCCCGTTGGGGGCATCACATCTAGCACATCACCCACTTTTAAAATATCATTTGCATAAGTAGAAAACAAACCAGCGTCTACTTTTTTTATGGCTACTTTCAATTCTTTTTCATGTGGTGCTACACATAGAGAGTAAGATCTACGCAATTCCTCGCCATTTATTA
The DNA here is from genome assembly GCA_043770525.1 of Ferruginibacter sp. Taxonomy (GTDB): domain Bacteria; phylum Bacteroidota; class Bacteroidia; order Chitinophagales; family Chitinophagaceae; genus Ferruginibacter. The sequence continues at coordinate 13,428 of JAYVID010000197.1, read as the reverse complement.
TTGTACGTAGGGTAATGTTTTGCCCTTCTGTAAAAGTAAAATCATTTTGCAATGCTGTAGGTACCTCAAAACATACAGATACACAATCTGCTGTTTCTTTTGTAATTGCTTTTACTTTTAAAGCATGAAAATGTACTGCCATTATTATTTTATTATTCCGTTAATGAGGTGTTGTACCATACTATCTTCTAGTATTTGTAGTGTAAACTCTTGTCTTCTTTTATGCAAAAACTCTAAGCCTCTTACAGCTGAAAGTATTGTTAATACTGTAATTCGAGCATCTATTTTCTTAAAATGTTTTTTTTGCCCCTCTTCTATAATAAGCACAAAATTATTTTCATACATTTTTCTTTGCATTAAAAATTGCTCCAATTGTTTTTTGGGCAAGTGTTTCCATTCATGATCTGCCACATATACTTTATCAAAATCGTTGTATACTTTTTGTATATGAAACCTTATTACTTTGGTTACTTTTTCAAGCACATTGTCTTTTGAGTCTATTACATTATTCATAAACAAAGTATAATCTTCTGCTATTCCAAAACATATATCTTCTAGCATTTCTATTTTAGAACCTATGTGATTATACAAACTAGGCGCCTCTATGCCCATTGTATCTGCTAGCTCACGCACAGATGTAGCTTTAAAACCTTTGCTTTTAAAAAGTGCTGCTGCATTTTTTAATATAATGTCTTTTTTACTATCGTATAAAGTAGTTTTTATTTTTGCCATAATACTGGTTGTACCAATTATAATTTCATTTATTTTAATAATATTTATAGCTCGTGTTACAAAACTAACACTTATTAGTTTTTTCAAAATTAAAAGATATCAATTGTTAAACCTTTACTAACATAAAAAAATTTACACAAAATTATACTTGTTTTTATATTACGCATTATAACAAATCTCTATATTTGATTTTAGTATATAAAATTTCTGTAATTTTGTAATTGTTATTATAGTGGTGTTCAATGTCATACTGGTTGCTTTAAGAAATAAAAATCCCCCGCTCCAATTTTATTGACAAGGCCCAACAATCGTTTATAAAAAAATGAACTATATCGTTGTATAAATTTTTTGTGGTTTCAGAGGTAAGCATGCCGGCGATTTCTATCGTCGGCTTTTTTAGTATATGCATATTTTTATAAGTTTTTATAAGCGCTTACTTATTGTCATTTGCTATTTTGATTGCTGTTTGGTTTTTTAATTTGCTAAAACCTGTATTTGCTTAAATAATTGGTGGCTGGTAAAGAGTGTTAATTCTTTTAAAGTGTAATAGGCAGTATAAACAAGAGGTAGAAGGGCTTGATAATTATTTAACTACGCAGCAAGCCATGCGTAAATTTTTCTTCTTGAATGAAGAGTCATGTAGCTATAATAAATTACTTTCCTGTTTCTTTACTTACAATTTCAACACCAACTGAGTTCGTAAAATTTTTGTGATTCCAAAAAACTATTAAGCAAATTAAATTAACCAGCATCTTAACAACCTCTTTTATCCACCATATTAGATGGGTATTTTTAGTGTTATAAAATTTTTATGTTTATGTTAATAGAATGTTAACATAAAATCTTACATTCGCAATAATAACAAAAACCAAAAAAAATAACACATGAAAAAAACAAGACTTATTCTGGCAATGCTATTTGCCTGTGTTTTTTCATTTGTTACACAAGCCCAAGTTGGCGGTAAAGTAACAGATGCAAAAGATGGATTTCCGATTGTAGGAGCTACAATCAAAGTAAAAGGAAAAAGAGTATATGCTGTAACCAAGGCAGACGGTACTTTTAGTATTAAGGCGGACGAAGGTGCCTCTTTGGAGGTGTCTTACATTGGTTTTTTTCCTACAACTGTTGTTGCATCTAGCAACACAGATATTAAACTATCACAAGATGCTAGATCTCTTTCGGAGATTGTAGTAACAGGTGTTGGTTCTGCTACTTCTAAAAAGAAAATTGCCATTGCGGTAGAATCTCTTACTGCGGACAGATTACCTTCAGTGGCTACAGGTTCCGTTGGTGATGCATTGGTAGGAAAAATTGCAGGGGCTCAAATTTCTTCTACAAATGGTACTCCTGGTTCTCCTGTAAACATTTTACTTAGAGGTATCAATTCAATCCGTGGTGGTACTGCTCCAATGATTTTGGTAGATGGAGTACAAGTTTTAACTGGCTTAGAATCTTTAGATTTGAATAGCTACGAAAGGGTAGAGGTTGTACAAGGCCCTGCTGCTGCATCTTTATATGGAGCACAAGGTGCAAATGGTGTAATACAATTATTTAGTAAAAAAGGTAAAGTTGGTAAAACTAATATTAATGTAAGTACAAGCGTAAGCCAAAATTCATTGTTAAATATTGGTAATGTAAACAAAGCTAAAAAGCATGGTTTTAATGTAAATGCAAATGGCGAAGTAGTAAATGGTAGTGGTGCTGTTATAAATTTTGATCCTGTAACAGGTTCTTACTTAAGCAATCCAGTATTCAATTTAATATCGCCTACTAGTTTATACAACAAGGAATATAATAAGAACTTTTTATGGAACGATCATTATAAATCATTCTTTACAAAAGCAAATTCATACAATAACTCTATACAAATAAGCAACTTAAGAGAAAAGTCTGATTTTAGTTTTGTATTATCGGATAACAAACAAGAAACTGTTTTTAAAAATAATGGTGATTTTAGAAGAACTAATCTTACATTAAATGTAGGTACAGAACTTTTAAAGGGTTTACGTTTTAGAACAACTACACAGTTAATAAATACTACTAGCACATTGCTAGATCCTACAGGAAGAACAATGCTTTTTGCAATAAACAACTCTCGTCCTTTTGCAAATTTTGAAACAAAAGATGCAGCAGGATTATATTCTCCATATTATGGTGATGCTGTAGGTGTAAACCATTACAACTTCAACTATATTATAGAAAATGAAAAAGTAAAGGATAGAACTATAGATATTGTACAATCTTTGAACTTAAACTATAAATTTCCAAAATTTGTAGAGCTTGACGCAAAGTATGGTATAAATAGAAGTGCATACAATAGCCGTTTTGAAGTAAAAGATCAGACTTTAAGTGAAGGTGCTGAATACTGGCAATATTGGGCTGAAGGTAATAATGGATATTCTCCTAGGGACACCTATAATCAACCAACTACTGGTTCAGAAACAGGTGAAATTAATAATACAGATTTTATAAATACATTTCAAAATTTAAATATAAGTTCTACCATTAAATTTGATTTCGAAAAAGATTTTGGTATCAAAATACCTTTAAACACGACAACTTATGTTGGGTGGGATTATAGAAAAAAGGTAGAAACTGACGTAAGAAGCTATGGCGGAAATGCACCAAACTTCACTCCTTATAGAACAGGCGACATGGCTATTTTTCAAACTACTAGAGATTATTTAGAAGAGTTTGCAACTTATGGTTATGTAGTTAATCAAAAATTTGATTACTCCAATTTGGGTGGATTTTCTGTAGGTGTACGTAGCGATTATTCTTCTGCATTTGGCAAAGGTAGTAAGCCATTTACTTTCCCTAGAGGAGATGCGTATTTGAATCTATCTTCATTCAACTTCTACGATAAATCTAAATTAAAAAATTACCTTACAGATATTAAATTAAGAGCTGCCTATGGTGAAGCTGGTATTCAACCAGGAGCTTATGACCGTTTCCCTATTCTTACAACAGCAACATTGGGTACACAAAGTGGTTTAATTACTCCTATAACTAATGCAAACCCGGACTTGCAAGTAGAAGTAGCAAAAGAATTAGAAATAGGAACTGACTTACGTTTCAGAGTTGGTAAAAACAATTGGTTTAAAGATTTAGGTTTAAGTTTTACTTATTGGGATAGAACTGCTGCTAACATCATAGATCAAATTGATGTAGCACCAAGTATTGGTTTAGGTCGTCAGTTAACAAACTCTATGAGTATTAAATCTAATGGTATCCAAGCTTCTTTAAATGCACAAATTTATTCTGGCAAATCTTTCACATGGGGTTTAACTACAAATTTTGCTAAACAAACTTCTAAAATAGATAAAATTAATGGTGGTGCAGAGATTATTAAAATATCTGCTGCTGGTAGTTCTACTTACGTTATTAAAGAAGGAGAAAAAATTGGTCAATTATACGGTTATTTATTTTTAAATGCTGTAGATTCTAAAGACCCTAATGGCAATTTATATATCCCTGCTGTAGATCATGGCTTATGGGAGGTAGCAAGCAATGGATATGTTGTAAATAAAACTACAAAACAACCTTATGCTACAGCTTCTAAATATGCTATGGGTGATCCAAATCCTAAATTTAATATGAGTTTTATTAATGATGTTAGTTATAAAGGATATGTAACATTAGGCTTTCAAATTGATTGGGTTTATAAAAGTAATTTATACAACCAAACTAAGCAGTGGATGCATAGAGATGGAATACACAAAGATTATGATAATCCTATTACTATTAATGGTGTTACAGAAGCTTACTCAGCATTTTATAGAGGTGCTTATGCGGTACGCCAGGCTAATGGTACAAAAAGTTATTTCTATGAAGATGCAAGTTTTGTTCGTTTAAGAAACTTATCGCTTGCATTTGATGTGGCTCGTTTCAGAAACATTAAAGGATTATCTAAATGCCAATTAGTACTTAGTGGTAGAAATTTATGGACCAAAACTAAATACACAGGATACGATCCCGAAGTTAGTTCTGGAGCTACAAATTCTTCTTTCGATAGAGGTGTAGATCATAACACAATACCAAACTTAAAGTCTTACCAAATTGGCTTAAACCTAGGTTTCTAATCTCTTAAATTTAAAAAAATAACAATGAAAAAATATATAATAATGTTTCTTAGCCTTACAATCCTTGCAGTTATTAGCTGTAAAAAGGATTTGGCTGTAGAAAATCCGAATAGCCCTACTCCGAATAGTATAAAAGACGAAACAGGAATAGTTAGTTTTGCTACGGGAGGTACATACATAAATGGATTTAGAAATTTAAAATATACCGATGGCGTATTTGGCCCTTTTTGGAGTGGAGCTTTAGGCTTTCACGAATTTATGGGAGATGTAATGGGCTGCGATGCTGCCAATTCTTTTATGAACCAAATAGGTTGCCCAGAAAAAATAGTAACTGATGCAGCGGTTTCGATAGCTAATCCAAACTCTCCGAATACACAGAGAGCACTTATAAGAGGAATAAACACAAACCAATCTGCTGGTAACAACACACTTTATTATGAGTGGGCTTACATGTACAATTTAATTGCTGCATCTAATCTTTTATTAGAAAAAGTGGATGGTATAGCTTACCAAGGTGATGCTGCTAGCAAAAAAGCAGCAATAAAAGCTTGGGCTTACTGGTGGAAAGGATATGCTTACAGCAGAGTCGGTTCTATCTACTACGCTGGATTAATAAACAATTTATCTTACGAAACTAATGCTAATTATGTAAGTAAAGATGCTATCATTGCAGAAGCTAACAGTAATTTTGATAAAGCTACTGCTGCGGCTTCTAGTGCTCCAAGTGCTGCTGAATTTTCAGCATTATGGGCAAAAATAATACCTGTAGATTTTCAGGCAGGTAAAGGTGGTGCACAAACACCAGCAATGCTACAACGTAATGTAAATACCATGAAAGCAAGAAACTTAATGGTAAACAAAACGGTTGCTTCTATGACTGCTGCAGATTGGAATACAATAGTTACTTTAACAAACACAGGTGTACTTTCTACTGACAATGTATTTACAGTAAGATCTGATGCTTTTGGAAACGTTTACACTTCTGGTCAATTATTAACAGGTAGATTACAATCAAATGCTCCTGGTGCAAACACGTACAAATTAAGTGAGCGTTGGGTACAAGAGTTTAAAACTGGTGACCAACGTAAAGCTCAAAACGTAGGTCAAGGGACACCTTACTTAGGCCAAGCAGATAGAGGAAATGCTCATTTTACTCGTTTCTTTTTAAGGAATGGTGGTAACAGCTTACCGGGTGTAGCTATTTATGCTAACAATGGTGCTGGTGCTTTCGAAATGTTTGCAGCAGGTAACTTTGAAGAAAATGAATTAATGAAAGCTGAGGCTTTAATTAACTTAGGTACTCCAGCTCAAATAAACCAAGGCTTAGCAGTAATTGATGCTGTAAGAGTATCTCAAGGTGCAGGCTTAACTGCAGTAACTGCAACTGGTTTAACATTAGCTCAAGCTAAAGAAGAACTAAGAAGAGAAAGAAGAATAGTATGTGCATTTAGAGGTTTATCTTTTTATGATGCTCGTCGTTGGGGCGTAATTAAATCACTTGCTAGCGGCGGAGGTCGCACAGGTGCCACTTTAATTACTAATTCATCAGCTCTAAGCATAAATGCTAGTATAGATTATAACTATCTTGATTACTGGGATGTTCCAGGTAATGAGTTAACTTATAACCCACCAGCAGGAGGAAGTGCTCCGGTGGTAAACCCTAACTAAGCTTTTCTTTAAAACAGCTCAAAGAAATTTGAGGACTTTGAAAAAGCTGTTGTTCTTATGAAACTATATTAATACGATTATGTAAAATTAGAATTTTACATAATCGTTTTTTTTTTCGCTATTTCGGTAGAAGATTGTTGAGTGTTTTATACCCATTTAATTTTAAAAACAATCCAATAAGAAATCTTTAGCTCCAATAGTTAAAGAATTTACACAGATTGGATTATACTCAGTTGCTAATCTAATTCAGAATTATATCTAGTTAACTTATTTATAATCAAATTATTAATAATTTGATTATCGGAATTAAGTAGGCAAACTAGTATATATTAAATAATGTATAAAATTGATATTACAAAATACTTAAAGTGCTAGACTTAACTAAAATTTTTTGTTATAATAATTTTGCTCTTTACGTAAATTATTAGAATAAAAAAAGGAGCAAAAAACCAAAGTTTCTTACTCCATTTTTCAATCCTTTTAAAAATATTTTTTCAACACTTCATTTTATTGTTTCTGACCTTTCTAGTTTTAATTATTCAACATCAAGGGCATTACAAGCATTAGCAAATGCTCATTAGGCTCTTGCTCACTTGGTTTAATAATACCAGCTTTTGTAGCTGTGCTTAGCTCTATATTTATGTCTGCAGTTTCTGCGCCATTTAGCATTTCTATTAAAAACTTTGCATTAAAAGCTATTGCTAAATCTTCTCCATCGTACGTACAAGCCATACGCTCATTTCCTTCAAAACTAAAATCTACATCTTGGCTAGCTAACTGTAATTCGTTTCCACTAATGCTAAGTGCTACTTGGTTGGTACTCTTATTGCTAAAAACACTTACACGACGAAGTGCTCCTTGAAAATCGCTGCGGTTTACAGATAATATGTATGGATTATCGGTAGGTATTACCACTTTATAATCTGGAAAACGAGCATCTATTAAACGACAAACCAGCTCCGTGCCTCCGTGCTTTACAAAAAGATGGTTTGTGTTGTAAGAAACAACAAGTTCATCATCATTATCTGGCAAGGCACTTTTTAATAAGTTTAAAGGCTTGCGAGGCACAATAAAAGTATCTTTTTGTGGGCAACTTACATCTGTACGTGTATACTTTACAAGCCTGTGAGCATCTGTAGCCACAAAGCTTATACCTGTTTTATCTAGCTCAAAGAAAACTCCTGTCATTGCAGGACGAAGATCATCGCTGCTTACGGCAAAAATTGTTTTGTTAATAGCAGTTACCAAACCAGTAGATGCCATTGTAAAACTATTTGAATCATCCGCCGCAGGCTCTTTTGGGAAATTATCTGGGTTTTCACCCATTACCTTATACTTACCATTATCGCTGGTAAGTTCCACACCATAATTCTTATCTATGTTAAAGGTAAGTGGTTGCTCTGGTATGTTTTTTAAAGAATCCATCAATATTTTTGCAGGTATACAAACCCTGCCTGTATCCTTTGCTTCTATATCTAAATGTATTTTCATTACGGTTTCCAAGTCAGTAGCCGTTACGGTTAATTTATTTTTGTCTATTTCAAACAAAAAATCTTCTAAAATAGGTAAAACGGTATTTGCGTTTATAACACCACTTATTTGTTGCAATTGTTTCAGCAAGGCTGAAGAAGAAACGATAAACTTCATATAACTTTTTTAAGATTGCCAAAGATAAAAGATTGGAAGCAAAAAAGATTTATGTTTTACCCCATTAAATGCACATTTTTGCACACTTATGGCTTTTCAAACAAAAAATATAGGTACCGAGGCGGCTTTTAGAAAAATAAAACATTTTTGTGCTTATCAAGAAAGGTGCCATGCCGAAGTAAAGCAAAAGCTTTATGGATATGGGTTATACAAAGCAGAAGTGGAGCTTTTATTAAGCAATTTGATAGAAGAAAACTACTTAAACGAAGAGCGTTTTGCCATAGCTTTTGCAGGGGGCAAGTTTAGAATAAAACAATGGGGAAAAACAAAAATAAAATATGAACTTAGCCAAAAGCAAGTAAGTGCGTACTGTATTAAAAAAGCTTTGGCAACCATTTCTGAGGAAGATTATGAAAAAACGCTTAGCAAACTAGCGGCAGAAAAACTAAAAACCTTGCAGGGTGAAAAAAATATATTTACTAAAAAAGCTAAACTTCAAAATTATTTAGTGGGTAAGGGGTATGAGTTTGGTTTGGTGGGGAGGGTGGTGAGTGGGGTTTGAAATTTTATAATATTAGTATCAATTCATTTGTGAGAGACGAACGCAGGTGGAGAGATTATACAAAGCATTTGTGAAGGTCAAACTTAGGGGTTGATTTATACAATTTTCGATTGCTTTTTTACACAGTTCCTTTTTATTTATTTAAACCAGCAAGCCTTTATTGCACATTTGCATTTTTATTTTACAACTTCGACAATACATAGAGTTAACATTGTATGTATATTGCTTTATTAATGAGCAAATAAACTATTTTTTATGCAAACTAAAATGTTAAATTTTTGATTTGTAGTGTTTTACCTACAAATTGTTTTTAAAGTTTTGCATAAGATTGATATACAAACCTTGCGATTGTAAAATTAATTTATAAACCTTTAAAAAAATAAATATGAGAGGAATACCAGACAAATTACCCATTAAAACAGATTTGTTCAATTTTATTACCTACCGAGGCCCCGAACATTTAAAACAAGAAGAAAAAAATATTCGTTTTGTAATAGACGATCATTTTTTATAAAGTAAAACAGCTTCTTTACTTGCCAACAGTACAAGTAAAAAAAGCGCACAAACATTTGAAGAAAAAATAGCTACGCTTAACAGTAGCCTTACGTACCAAGATGCCAGAAATATAAACCCCAGTTTTTATGACTTTGCCAACAAAGTTTTTAAAAACAAAAACACGGTGCAAGAAGTATATGACCAATCGTTAGAATTGGTAAGCCCGCTTACAGAAGCAGAAGTGGCGCAGCTTTTTGAGGAGTTGTATGCACAAATTTTTACACAACAATCTAGCTATGTAAGGCAGGCTGTAACACAAATGCTAATTGTAAACCATGCTATAAATAATGTAACAGTACTGGTAGAAAAAAAGATAACAAAACTTGCAGATATAAAAATAGAAATACCTGCTCTTATACTGGAGAAATTAAGAAATTATAAGTTTGCCGAGTGTGGTGCTACTATGGATGGAGTGCAAAACCTTGGCATTGCAGATTTTAGAAGAGTAGAACAAGAGGTATGCTGCTACGCTCCTGGCGAAGTGTCACATATAGAAAATATAATGGCCAAAGAGTATAAAGAGCGTGCTACACGAAATTTGGTAAGAATAGAAAATAGCATAGAAACCACTAGAGAAACTGAAGTAGAAAATTTAACCGACACAACCACCTCTAGCCGAAATGAAATAAATACAGAAGTAGCCTCCGTATTACAGCAAGATAGAAATATTAGCCTTGGAGGCTCGCTTGGCGTAAGTAAAAGTTTTCCCGGTGGTGCTAGACTAGATGTAAATGCATTTGCCAATTTTGCTACGAACAATTCATCTACCCACTCCAACAACGAAGCTAGAACTTATGCTGAGGATGTAACCAAAAGGGCGCTAGAAAGAATATTGCAAAAAACATCTGAAAAAAGAACTTCTAAAATTATAAAGGAGTTTGAAGAAAATAATAAACATGGTTTTGACAACCGATTGGGCGATAAACATGTAACGGGCATTTACAGGTGGGTGGACATTATTTATAAGAATAAGCTAGTAAATTATGGCAAAAGATTGATGGTAGAATTTATGGTACCAGAGCCAGCGCAATTTTACAAAACTATACTTAAATATGTACCAAAAGATGGCACGCCAAACCCTAGCCAGCCAAAAACAAAACCAAAATCGCTTCCAGATTTTGCTATAAACTCAAAAGAAAATATTACTAGAGAAAATTATACAGCGTTAGCTACGTATTATAATGTAACACTTGAAACTCCATTAGAAGAAAATAAAATAGTGAGTAAATCTATTCTTCCTACAATACCAAAAAATAGTGTTAATAGTTCACAAACATTTAATGATACCATTTTTATAGAGCCTTTTTACGAGGCCAATGAAGTGGTTACCAATAGTGATATTAATTATACTTGGAGAAGGCCTGCTGACCCTGCTACTTTTAAAGTGCAAATTGGTGGCTTGCCATTTAGTATAGATTTACCTGCCGGCACCAGAAAGAGTATAAGTGCTTCCTTTAATGGTGTTTTTACTACAAAATTTACCAATTCTGTAGATGTAAATTTTGATTATAGAAAACTAAACAGTTGTTCTACTTTTATAGAAATAAGGTGCAAACTTACAGTAGCAAAGTTTGATGAGTGGCAAGAGATAAGCTATCAAAAACTAGAAACAGCTTACAAAAGTTTATTAGCGGATTATAATGAGTGGCTTGCCCAACAAACCAACAATAATGCTACAGGCAGCAAAGAAGAAAAACGCAGCAACCCCGCCATGAACAGGCTTATAGAAGAGCGTGAGCTAAAGCGTATTTGTATAGAAATGATAATGAAACCGTTTTGTAGAAAGCAAGGGCAAAAAAATTATACAGACCAAAATGCTTGCGATTTATACAAAATACCACAAGTAAACCAAACGCCTGACTTTGCTGATTATGCCGCACAAGTAAAGTTTTTTGAGCAAGCTATAGACTGGCAAATAATGTCCTATATGTTTTATGCATACTATTGGGCAGATAAATGCGATTGGGCAAGCCTAATGCAAACAGAAAGCGACGATATGATTTTTCAAGCATTTTTGCAAAGTAGCATGGCAAGGATAGTGGTGCCTATACGCCAGCAGTTTACCGAGGCTTTTGCTTATTATTTACAAAGTGGAGAAATATGGCTGGGCAACGAGCTTGTAGCAGGCGAAGCCAACGACCTGTATTTATCTATAGCAGAAGAAATGCAAACCGTGGCAGGTGTAGTAGAACAAGAGTGGGAAACTAGGGTGCCCACCACACTGGCTATTATACAAGGCAAATCTGCTTTTTTAGAAGAAGAGGGCTTGCCATGCTGTAACGATATACAAAGAGATTTCACTACAAACATAATAGCTAGCGAAGATACTTTGCAAATAATAACACCCACAAAATAATGAAACATACAACTGCCCACAGCACTGTGGGTGGTTGTTTTTTTCTTTTAAAGCAATACATTTTTATGGATAATATAGATGGTATACCCATAGTGTGGGACGATGCAGATAAATTGTTTGGTAGTTTGTTTCCTGATGGGGTAGCACAAGGTACGCAGGGGTTTGCGGGGGGGCTGGGTGCTGGGGGTATGCCGCAGTATGCAAGCCCGTTTGCGGAAACAGAATGGAGCACTTACAATATTAAAGACTTAGCCAGTAAAAAGTTTAATAAAAAAGAAGCGTTGCAAAACGGTAGAGACTTTACAATTTTTTTTGGAGGACCAGATTTTCAAGACCCAACTATACCTGCAGATGCTTATAAACTCGATAATGAAAAATATGATAGCCTACACGAAAGATTTATTGCTAGTTTTTTTTCATATACAGATAGTAATAAGAACAAAAAATACGATGATAAAATAGATAAGTACGATGGTAAACTACTACAACTTTATTTATTTATATCTACAGATGGAGCTTGGTTATTAGAGATGTCAAAAAAATTGGAAACAGTAAATGATAATGACCTTGTAATTTTTTTAGAAGTAACAGATGAAAAAACCAAAGACAAAGTTTCTGGCAATGTACTTATTTGTAAAGGGGGTAAAAATGCAGCCGCATATTACAACGAGCCTGCTATTGCAAATTGGTATGGTACTTTATCTACCATAAAAAAAGAAGCTGTGCAAAGCTTAATAAAGGGTTGTGCAAATGCCGAATTTTTTAAAAGTACTTTACGTGTTTATGTAAGCACTATGGGTTCAGTTATAAGTTGGGCACCTACCAATGTTGGAAAACTATTTTGCGAAATTGGAGAGCTTATAGAAAAATTAAGAATAAAAGAAACTTCTTGGAATAAAGATAGCCCAGAAAGTATTTTGGATACCGTAGATAGTATGGAGGCTGAACTTATAAACAAATTGGTATTACCTAATAATGGTTTGCTTTTTGAGCCGACTCTCAAAAAAATAAAACTAGAAGTAAAAGTATTTTTTAGTGCATTAAGGCTGTTTATAAAAGCTGCTAACTTAGCTTTAGAAATAATTTTTGCTTTTATAGCTGGTATTATTAATGGTTTTTTAGATTTAATAGCTGGGCTGTTTATTTTTATTGGCTGGATACTTAAATTTTTTGGGAGGGCTATTGAAGGCACTGTTACTTTTATTGGCGATGCAGATTATTACATTGCACTAGCTACAGAATATGCAGATAATTTTATACAGGCTTTACAAAACCTAGACTGGGCTGCCATTTTTGAAAACATGAAGCTAAAGCTGGTAGAAATGTATTTATCTATCGACTTAAGCAAACTGTTTGAAAATGTAAGTATTAATGGCAGAGAAATAAGTTATTATATTGCTGCATGCTTTATTGGGCTTGGTGAAATTGCCGCTGTTGTAAATGCCAGTAAACCAGTACGAGCAATAGCTAGTTTAATAGATTTTATTGCAGACACCGTAGGTAAATTGCCCGCTGGGCTTAAGCTTACAGTAGAAAGTATTTTTTTAGTATTAAAAAAATACATAAGCTTACTAGCAGAAGGTACAAAAGGTATTATTGACTTTATAAATAAAATTTTTGAAGCCGTACTTAAATGGATATTGGTTATAACAGGCAAAATTGCCAGGCGGGTTTTTTTACTGGTACTTGCATCTGGCAAAAGGTTAGCTTGTACCATAATACCATTGGAAGAAATATTAATTTTATTTGGTCGTGTTATATCTGCAAGGGTAAAGAGTAACCTTGCAAGGCTGGGGGTAACAGTTTTGGAGCGTGAGGGGAAGTAT
>JAYVID010000196.1:0-19599 GCA_043770525.1 Ferruginibacter sp. | reverse complement strand
TATAAAACGCTCTACTGTTACATTACCTAATATACTATTGCCACTGCCTGTTACGATTTCTCCAAAGCGGGCTGTTTGTGTAGCTCGGGATAAAAGTGTAAGGTTGTCGTTTGTTGTGATAGTAGAACCAGTAATTGAAGCTCCATATAACAAAGCTTTTGATATTAGCATTGTATCATTAATACTAGGTGCAGCAATCGTTAAACCAGTTGTATTATTATTTATTAATGTTTCTATTTGTGTTTTTACTAACCACCTTGGTGCAAGTATTTGTATACCTGTAGAACCTTTCATATCTATTGTACCTAATGTAGCATCTATTGCACCATTATAAACTGCATTTTTTCTAAATTTTACAGCACCATAAATTTGTAGTGTGCCAGTATTTGTGGTAACCAATGAGGAATTAGTAGTAGCTCTGGTAGTAGTTCTTAGGTATAAATCATTGACCATAGCTATACCAGTAGCATTTATTATTATCGGCTGGGTTAAATCTGGATCTACTTTTGGAAATATCTTTACATCCCAAGTGCTTGGAGGTACAACCCCATCATCCCAATTGCCAGAAACCACAGTATTATTCCATGCACTAGAGGTTTGCCCTATCCAACAACCTGTGCCTCTAAATTCATAACAACCCATATCTGGAAAATAATTGTTACGAGTATTACCATCAATATCTGTGGTAAAACCTACAATCGGTAGAGCTTCGTTGGCAATAAAAAAGTTGGTTACATCGGGTGAAGGAATAGGTCTTAAATCTGTAGCATTATTTTCAAATTTTACTGGCGCAGAAAATGAATTACCATCAATAGCTTTTGCGGCAAATAATGCATCCGTAGTTGCATAATTATTAGTAGTTGCATCTACATAGCCTGCTACAACAGCACCTGTGCCTACAGCAGTAAAAACATTATAGTCTGATGTGGTAATATCCGTTATTACGGGTTTATTACTGTATAAAAAGCTGTAATGGGCAGCAGAACCTGCTGCATTTGATCTTGAATTGTAAAAAATATTATTTTTTAAATCCGTTGGGCCATAATTATTACCAAAATAACATTTTGACTCTGCAGTACCCGTTACAACGCCTACGCCACCTATATGTACAGTATTGTAATAAAAATTAAAAAAAGATGGTTTTGCAATATCTACTCCATTGTTAGCTATACCTATAATTCCATAAGATTTAGTGATGTTTGTATTACCAATACCATAACCCAATGATATCATATTATTAGATACATTAAACCTACCATTATAAGCAGATAACCCCCAAACTACAGATCCAGCATTTGGAATAGTTGCGGTCAATTCTATATTGGTAATAATATTTTTACTAAATTCTGATGCTGTAGCAGATGGAGCAACTGGAAATGTAACAAAATCATATCCAAGCTCTACACCTACTGCATTTGCGCCATTTAAACTGCTTGCATTTTTAATATTATAAATTTTATTTTTAGTAATGCGCTGTGGGGCAATAGTAGCAGAGGCTTTAAAACCTACCACATTATAGGCATTGTTTGCAGATATATCTCTTATTATATTATTTTCAATTACATAAGCTGCATTTGCATTTTCTATACCTTGACTAGTTATCCCTTCTAAACTTCCAAGTGCAGGGGTATTTGCATTAAAACTGCTTAAATTTTGGACTATATTATTTTTCGCAGTATGTGCTCCGCCTGTGGTAAAACCACAATCCATAATTATACCTGCAGTGGCACCGTTACCACTATTGTAAATGCTGTTTGCCACTGTACCTCCAATTGTATTTCCCGAAATATCTACTAGAGATCTCTTGCCTTTAAAAAAGATTAATTTTAATTCATTTGAACCTGCACCCCCAATTCCTGTTGCATTAGAATTGATGGAGCCAATTTTGTTATTTTGAATATTTACATTACCTCCTACCGTACCAGCTGCAGAACCACCACCACCACAAATACCAATAAAAGTAGGTGAGGTAAATGATGCTACAACAGCACTTGAATTAAAGACTATGTTACCCGTTGTTGTTAAATCGCCAATTGTATTGTTAAGAATGTTTGCAGTACCATCAGAGTGGTAAATACAATAATTAGTTACCAACTGATTACAAGTGATAGAAAGATTTTTAATTGTGTTGCCACTCACAACATTTGCAGCACCTGAAAAGCCATAAATATTTATGCCAGAAAAATAACCTGAACCTGTATACGTAAAAGTCATTACACCACTTGCGGCCAACGGTGCTGTGCCGCCAATAAAATTGTTAGCTATGTTAAATCCATTTCCACCTGTGGCAGTGTTATTTAATTCGATAGCAGACCAAGTGTTTGCTGATGACCTGCTTGTTGTTTGATAGAAACTATTGCCAGTAATTGTCCAGCTAGATGTATTTGCACCCATTAGTATCCCAACACTCTTGGCAGTTGAGTTAAAAACGTCGTAAATATTACAATTAGAAATCGTATTTAGATCATTTGATTTTGAAACTGTACCAGCTGAATAAACACCATTAGAAGACAATGCAATATTACTAACACTAGTGATATCACAATCGGTAATTAAGTTATTATCATTACCCGTACTTCCAGTTGTAATACCAAATAGAACAACTCCGTTTGTTGATGTTGTATTTTGGCCTCTAAATGCACAAAACTTTACAACATTGTTACTTCCATCATTTTGAAATCTTATTACACAAGCACTTCCTCCAGCATTTGTGTTTGTTATGGTTAAATTCTTTGCTCCACCAGTACCTCCAGACTGCCCATCTATAATATAAAATTTACCACCTAAAATACTTATTGTTGGTCCGTTTAATCCGCTGCTAGAAATTATTTTTGTAACTCCGGCTGCTGGTCTTATTGTAATTGTATTTGTTGCGCTTGCACCTGTAATTGGATTTAGAATTTCAGAGCTGGCATTGTATGCTGCATTTAATTCTAACACAATAGGGCCCGATATGCCACCAGCAGCATTAATTGATGTAATTGCTGCTGAAATTGTAGAAGTATATGTACCACCAGGGCCTACACTGTAAATACCTGCAGGTACTGGAGGAAGCTTTGATCTTTCATTTGCATTAGTACAAAAAGTTGTAAATATTGTCAGTAATGCTATTAAAAAAATTTTAAACACTTTAATGTTTGTTAGACTTTCCATTTTGATATTGGTTTCGAATTTTTTCTTTTATAAACCAAAAATCTAATTAGTCAGGATATTAATATAAATTATGGATTTATAAGGTATTAACGTACAGCCGTTAAATTTATTGCATATATAAAATATTAATTTCAAGGTAATTGAAAAAAATTTAAAAGCATTGAAAATTGTATTATCGTTATGCAAATAAGAAAACTAAAATAGTATGATTAACTAAATTTAATTATCATAAAGAAATGAAAGATGAAAATAAATTTTTCAAAAAAAGAACTAAAACAAAACGATTTTCTTTATCTCGGTAATATTATTGTTTTCAGCTTTTAAAAAATAAGTGCCTCTAGGCCAATTATGGCAATTGATATGTATTGTTGGGCTACTTATATTGTTTTTATAAAAATATTTTCCTTCAGCATTTAAAATACAAATACTACCTAAGTTATCATAATTACTGGAAAGCTCAATATCACTTTTACATAAATTAGTTTTTAACACAACTCTATTTTCTCTTTTACCATTTAATTTTAAAACATTAGAATAAAGTATAGACCCATCGGTGCCAATTACTTTTAAACGATAGAAAACAACATCTCTAAAAAAAGTATTATGGTATGCTGTATAATCAATTTTATTAAAACTATAATTTTGTTTATTAAAATTTACAAAAATTATGCCATCTGTTGAATATTCTGTTTCAAATTCCTTAATTAAAATATCGTTGTTTATTTTCCAATCTAATTTTGCATTACCGTCAATCATTTGGCCAGAAAATGAAATAATTTTGATAGGGACCACACCGCTACCTGCCACCAAATTTACTATGTGATTTAATTTATTAAGTCCTGTTGCTGGTTCCCAAAGTGCACCTCCATTTGCAAGCTGTATGTTGTATTTAATATTTGAGGCCAGGCTTGTTTCTGGATCAGACAACTTTAAAAGCATGGTATAATTTCCGGCTGTGAGTGCTACAGGAGTATTGATTGTACCTGCAATTGTAATTGTACTTCCACCATACCATTTACGAGGATCAACATTTATTGGTCTAATAAAATTTTCCGTAGTTGTTGTACTTCTAAAGACCAGCTCTATTTTTCTAGGGTTTACAGGAGCAGCATAACCTTCGTTTTTAATAGTAATAGAATAGTTTATCATATTTAAAGACGTACCACTAGAAAAAGTAGCATTTTGCAAAACCAATCTATATCCTAAATTATTACTAATGGCAGTAAAACATTCAGGACCTGGGGTTGTAGATTTCCATCTTGTAATAACAGCTGGATTATATAAATCGTTACAAAATGTCCAACTAAAACGCCTCATTTCTTTTTGTGCATTGCTACAATTTGTATAGGTTGCATTATCTACACAGGTTTCTCCACCCATAATGGTATACCTACTTTCTGCAGCCCAAAAAGGTTTTTCTAGAGTTGTATCTGCATAGGTATAATCATTAAACTCTGCCAAAAAACAATCATTAAAACCGCCAATTCTACTTTTATCGGTGCCATTATAAGCTTGAGCAGCAGTTAAAGAATCTGCAGGTATAGCTTGGTTATAATAGGCGGCTTTAATAGGTGGTGTACGCACAGATAATTTTCTAGTAGTACCTATACATGTAAACATAGCATCTATAATTGCTTTTCTATCTGCAATATGTGCAGGAGTTATAGGCTCAGTAGAAATATCCCCATAAAAATCTGTATAATAATTTTCTCCATAAGTACCCCAAAAACCACTTTGGAAAGTTACTATTACATCTGAATTTGCAAGTATAGTTGCTTTAAGTTGATTGATATGAGAGAGCAATAATGCTTTTGCAGGGGCATCATTGTATGGTTTTGCAGCTGGCGTTATATCATTATAAGCAAATCTTAAAATTACTTTAAACCCAGCAGCTCTTAGTGCATTAAAATCACTTTGCAAATTTGTAATAAAAGCAGCTGGTAATGTAGCCGATGCTAAAAATGGTTTTAAATAATATAATCTAAAAATGATTGTTTGATTTTTTGCTATTAAAGGGGTAAAAGAACTTGCAGTGAGCTTAGTGAAGCTACCTGTAGCAGTAGATGTTACGATGCTGTATTCGCAAAACCCTCTTTCAGGGTTAGAAATAATTGCAGAAGTAGCCGTATAATTTACAGATGTACTTTGTGCATTTACAAAACTAACTATGCAAGATATTAGTAAAATTGAAAAAAAGATCTTCATATATATCTAATTTATTAATAACATTAGAATAACGTAATCAATTGTTTAAATATTGCTTTATAAAAATATATTTTTCATAAAACATGAATTAACGTTGTTTTGTATCAATTTTTTCTTTTTTAAAAATAAAGGATAACAATTTTTTATAAAGCAAATGAAATTTTAATTTGATTAATAGATCATTTAAACATTTGTAAATAAGAAATTATTGTTTCTTCAAAAGATTAATGAAAAAGCTTCATTTTATAAATTGATGCTTATTTTTTTTGATTAAACCAAAAAATCTACCTACCCCCTGGTTCACAATTCTTCTTTAAAAAATTGGTATACAAAGTTGCCAAGTGCAGCCCTGTACCAACGCCTTCACTGATGTTATGTGTACGATTAGGGTAAGCCATAAATTCAAATTGCTTATTGTATTTTATTAGCTCGTTCAATAACATTTCTGCATTTTGATAATGCACATTATCATCACCAGTGCCGTGTATGTACAATAGCTTTCCTTGCAAGCCTTTTACACTATTTATTGGAGATCCATTTATAAAATCTGCTCTATTTTCTTGCGGTAGCCCCATGTATCTTTCTTGGTAAATATTATCATACGTAAGTTGGTTTGCCACAGCAGCTATTGCTATGCCTGTTTTAAAAATTTCTGGATAGTTAAACATTAGATTAAGTGTACTAGAACCTCCTCCGCTCCACCCCCACACTGCTACTCGGCTTTTATCCATATAACTGTTTTCCAAAATCTTTTTTGCGCCCATTGCTAAATCCCTAATATTAATCGTTCCAATTTTCCTATAAATTGCTTTTCTCCATTTTGCACCTTTTAAAGAAGGAGTGCCTCTATTATCTATTGATACTTGCACATAACCATCTGCAGCAATATCTCCCATGTATAAAAAATTTGTGTGTGCACCAAACTGGTCTGTAACAGTAGCAGCTGCTGGTTCTCCATACACATAAAAAACTACAGGGTATTTTTTTGTAGGGTCAAAATTTTTAGGTTTGTTTATCCAGGCATCCAACACCACATTATCTTCAGTAGTTATTTGCAAATACTCAATATTCTTTTTAGGATCTACTTGCATATTTTTTTCCAATGCTTTAGATGAGCTCATTGATTTATTATCTGGCAATGTTATCCATTCGTTTACTGGAGTAATATTATTACAGCTAAATGTATGATTAGCTACTCTCCCATTGGGAGAAATGTCATATTCATGCGTACCTTTTAGTTTTGCATTACTCACCAGTTCTGGATCGTTTTTCCCATCATTTATTCTTACTCTATACAAATAAGACTGTGTGGCATTATTTGGTGAGGCAGTAAAATAAATATAATTGTTGGACTCGTCTACTGCTTTTATTTTTCCAATATCGTAATTTCCTTTTGTAAGTAAAGTAGTGGTTTTGCCATCTCTACTAATTTTATAAATATGCCTCCATCCATCTTTTTCACTTACCCAAATAAAATCTTTTCCTTGGTTAATCCAGCTCCACCCCACTGGGTTATCTGTATTTAAATCTACCCATGCATCATCATTTTCTGCCCAAAAAGTATTAGCACTTCCTTTGGTTGTATTGCAATACATCAATTTACTTTCTTGTTGTTTACGGTTAAGTTGTTGTATTATCAATTCGTTGTTACCACTCCACTCCATTCTTGTAATGTAGTGCTGCTGCGGGTCTCCATCAATACTCATTTTTTTCAACTCCCCATTATTCGTATTTGCTACAAAAATATAAGCTGGCGATGGACTCTCTCCTACTTTTGGATATTCCACAGGTATTACTTTAGAGTATACAGAGTCAGTAAAATTTACCATATTATAATCTCTAATTTTTGTAGCATCAATTTTCCAATATGCTATTAGCTTGCTATCTGGGCTCCACCTAAATCCATCACGGCAACCAAACTCTTCTTCATACACCCAGTCAAAAGTTCCATTTATATTTTTTCTATTTCCATCATTTGTAAGTTTTTTTATAACACCAGTAGCAAGATCTTCTACAAAAATGTTGTAATTGCTTACATAGGCTACACGCTTGCTATCTGGCGAAAATTTTGCAAACATGAGGGATTGAGCAGGCAAGCCTTTACCCAATTGTGAAAGTTTGTTGTTTGCATTATTCATAACCCAATAATCACCTTTTGTATTATAACGCCAAACTTTAAGTGTATTAGCAAAAAATAATACTTTGGTTTTGTCTGCACTATAATCAAACGATTGTACTTTTAAAGCTTTACTAGCACCAATTGGTGTAAGTAATTCTTTTTTTATTAAAACCGTTTCGATCTCTGTTTTTGGATCAACTTTAATAATATCCCCATCTTTAAATTCATAATAAGCAAGCCCATCAGCTGTCCAATTGGTTCCTTTATCTTGTGCATTGCCAATTGTACATAAGCACATTAAAAATAATAAACTAGTAAAAATTTTATTCCTCATTATAAATTATGTTAAGGCATAAAATTAAGCATTAAGTAAATCATAATCAAATTGTAACGAGCATTAATTCAAATTTATATAATTTAGCAGTATAAAAAATTAACTACAGCTATTTTCAATTTTACATAATGGAAAAAGAAAAACTAAGAATTGATAAATATTTGTGGAGTATTAGGCTTTTTAAAACTAGGAGTTTGGCGGCTGATGCATGTGAAAAAGGCAAAGTAAAATATAATGGAGGCTCTGTAAAAGCATCGAAACAGGTACATGTAGATGAAGAATATGAAGTAAAAACAGAAGCAAAAAAATGGGTGATAAAAGTTACAGCTTTATTGCATAATAGAGTACAATATTCCGAAGCCATCAATTTTTATTTAGATATTACACCAGAAGAAGTAGAAGATAAAACACAATACCAAGGTGCAGCTTTTCATACTGGTAAAAGACTAAGCAAAGTAGGCAGACCAACAAAAAAAGAAAAAAGAGATTTAGATGGATTTATGGAAAACTAGAGGATAGATTTTAGATGTTTAGATGTTAGATATTAGACTTTAGAAAAAATACAATTGTAAAAATATTACATGAACATAGATATTATAAGTGTGGTGCCAGATTTACTCAGCTCTCCTTTTGCACATTCAATAATGAAACGTGCAGCAGATAAAGGTTTGCTAAAAGTAAATATAATAAACTTACGTGAGCATACTACTTATGCCCGTGCACAGGTAGATGATTATCAATTTGGTGGTGGTGCTGGTATGGTAATGATGATAGAACCTTTGGTAAATGCTATAGAAAGTTTACAAAAAAATACAACTTATGATGAAGTAATTTTTCTTACTCCAGATGGTGAAACGTTTAACCAAAAAATGGCTAACACACTTTCTTTAAAAAATAATTTATTGATGATATGTGGGCATTACAAAGGCATAGACCAACGATTTAGAGATCACTTTGTAACAAAAGAAATATCTATTGGGGACTATGTACTAAGTGGTGGAGAGCTAGCAGCTGCTGTACTTACAGATGCAATTGGAAGATTAATACCTGGGGTTTTAAATGATGAAACATCTGCCCTTACCGATTCTTTTCAAGACAACCTATTATCTCCACCCGTATACACAAGGCCAGAAGTATTTAGAGGATGGGGCATACCAGATGTATTAAAAAGTGGCAATCACAAATTGATAGATGAATGGAGACATGAGCAAGCTGTAAAAAGAACTACAGAGCGCAGGCCTGATATTTTGGAATAGTAACCTTAAACTATATATCTACAATTTTTTATTTTACAAAATTTCGCCTACATGTTTTTTTATATTTTCAGAAATTTTTTGAGTAGGCAAGTCATTTAGATCTGTACCAAAAGGGTCTTCAATTTCTTCTGCAATCATTTCTAAACTTGCAAGTACATAAAAAACAAAAACCACTACAGGGATTGCATAATAACCCAAATGCATTACAAATGCAAAAGGCAAGGTCATTATATAAAAGAAAATAAATTTCTTTACAAACAAACTATATGAAAACGGGATAGGCGTATTTTTTATTCTTTCGCAAGCACCACATATATCTGCAAAGGCAGTTAGCTCTATATTTAAATTTATGAGTTGTGCATCAGTAATTTTTTTTTCTATATAAAGTTTGTTTACCCTTTTAGCAATAATGCTAGATACTTGGTTAGGCACATGCTTATTTTTATCGAATGTTAAAAGTTCAGGATGATCAATTTCGTCTAGTTCAAGCCTTATAGATTCTTTAAGCAAATGCTTTCTTAATACAAAAGCAAATGCAGGAATAATGTTTTTAAAAAAATTTCTATTTGCAGCATCACTGCTTTCTAAAATTACATTTAGCTTAATAGCAAGATTTCTGCTAGTGTTTACTAGGCTTCCCCAAAGTTTTCTACCTTCCCACCACCTATCGTAAGCAGTGTTTGTTCTAAATACCAATAACAACGATAGCACAAACCCAAGTAAATTGTGCAGCATATTTAAATTTTTTACATTGCTGTCTTTGCTAAGGTGCATGAACTCTAACTCTAAACAAGCAATAATACCTGTATATATGCCAATACAAATAAGCATTAAAAACAATGCTCTAAAAGTATCTGCCTTGTGCAATCTAAAAATAAAAGTAAACCAGTCTTTGGGGTTATAAGCTATCATAAGACAAATTTAATGTGTATTATTTATTGTAAAAAAATACCCTTGAAAAATTCAAGGGTATAAGTATAATTTTTAATAGAACTAATCTTTGAAAATATTTTCGTCTACCTTAATATTTGTTTCTATCGTATCAAATTTTATTGGTCCATTTGGAGTAGTCATATCATAAGGAAACCAATATCCATCTGCATTTTTTTTATAATTATTAAAGCTAGTTTCACTATCTGATCCACCTTGTCCTCCACCGATAGCTATAGTTTTAACAATTCTGTTTGCTTTTTTATCTATGAAATAATTTACCACAGCACCAAGTTTGAAAGTTAGTTTTAGTTTGTATGCCTCACTACCATCTACTTTTTCGTTAGCAAGCAGTTCTACTTTAGTACCTTTTTCTTTATAGTTAAATAATCCATCTTGTGCATCTATTTGATGAGCTACGAGTTTGTACATTTCAGCATCTGCCTCTTTAGGTTCTTGCATACCCATTATTGGCATAAATGCACTGGCTTTAGTAGTAGATACATATTGATAATTAGTGGTACCCATTATCTCAAAATCTAAACGTGACCCCACATTATGAGATTTTGTCAGTGAAATTGGAAAATCAGTACCGTTAGAAGTCATGGTACCACTCATTTTTACAGTTTTAAGTGTTGCAAATTTTGCTGCACCACCCATAGAGTCTAGATACTTTGCTATAATTTCATCTGCCGTTTGTGCATTTGCATTAATAGAAATAAATGCTAACAAGCCAAATAATAATTTTTTAAATAGTTTCATTGTTGTTGATTTTATTATTTTGAGTAAATCATTTTTACATTACAAATGTAAAGCTAAAAATGCATGTACATTTGCTACACATATTTTATTTACATAAACGGCATTGCCAGCATTTTAACGGTGAAAAATACATTTAATATAAAAGGAAACATTGTAGATATACTTGCAAAAAACATTTTCTACGGAGAATTAGAAATAGTAGACAACATAATATATTCAATTAAGCAATTAAACAATACAGCTAAAGAAGACACTGGATTTATACTCCCAGGTTTTATTGACAGCCACGTGCATATAGAAAGTAGCATGCTTATACCCAGTGAGTTTGCAAGGCTTGCAGTATTGCATGGTACCACAGGCACCATAAGCGATCCGCATGAAATAGCCAATGTTTGCGGTATGCAGGGCGTACAGTTTATGATAGAAAATGGCAAACGAGTTCCATTTAAGTTTCACTTTGGTGCTCCTAGTTGTGTGCCTGCCACTATTTTTGAAACAGCTGGCGAAGCTATTACTGTAAAGGATGTAGAAACACTATTGGCAATGCCAGAAATTTTTTACCTGAGTGAAATGATGAATTTTCCTGGGGTATTAAATGAAGACGAAGAAATAATGCAAAAAATTGCTGCCGCAAAAAAAGCAAACAAACCTGTGGATGGGCATGCACCAGGCTTACGTAGTGAGCTAGCAAAACAATATATTAATGCTGGCATGTCAACCGATCATGAGTGTTTTACTGAAGCCGAAGCATTGGATAAACTTTCTTACGGTATGAAGATTTTAATACGGGAGGGCAGTGCTGCTAAAAACTTTGAAGCACTCATAAATTTAATGCAGGAGCATTACGAAAACATGATGTTTTGCAGCGATGATAAGCATCCTGATAGTTTGGTAGAAGACCATATAAATAAATTATGTGCAAGAGCGGTAGCTAAAGGAATAGATGTTTTTAAAATATTACAAGCTGCTTGTATAAATCCTGTGCTTCATTACAATATGGAAAATGGTATTTTAAGAGAAGGCGATGCTGCTGATTTTATTGTGGTAAAAGACTTAATAAATTTTAATGTGTTACAAACTTATATTGATGGACAACTAGTAGCAGAAAATGGAAAAACATTTATTGAATCTGTAAAAACGGAAACGATAAATAAATTTAATTGTACTGAAAAAGTAGTAACTGATTTTGCAATCTTAGCAAAAGAAAACCAAACAGAAATATTGGTAATAGAGGCTTTGGAAGGACAGCTAATTACAAATAAGCTTACCAAAGCAGCAAAAATAGAAAATGGTTTTTTAATTTCAGATGTTGAAAATGATGTGTTGAAAATTGTAGTAGTGAACAGATACTATGATGCACCTATTGCTATTTCTTTTATAAAAAACATTGGTTTAAAAAAAGGTGCCATTGCATCTTCTGTAGCACACGATAGCCATAATATTGTAGCTGTAGGAGTAGATGATGAGAGTATATGCAATGCAGTAAACTTAATTATAAAAGAAAAAGGTGGAGTATCTGCAATAAGTAAAAATTTACAACATGTTTTACCTCTCCCCATTGCAGGGCTTATGAATGCTAGCGATGGTTTTAAAGTAGCAGCAGATTATACAGCTATAAATAATTTTGCTACAAATGTTTTAGGCAGTAGTATGCAAGCACCTTTTATGACTTTATCATTTATGGCTTTGTTGGTAATACCTCATTTAAAACTGAGCGATAAAGGCTTGTTTGATGGAGATAGTTTTAATTTTATTGTATAAAAAAATCGAACCCGTTTTTGATTCGATTTAAAAGTAATAGAATTTATTTTACCTAATTAAACCCATCTACCATCATTTCTTTATTTATTTTCATTACTAAACCTTGTAATACTTTACCAGGCCCACATTCTGTAAAACTTGTGGCCCCATCTGCTATCATAGCTTGCACACATTGTGTCCATTTTACAGGGGCAGTAAGTTGTGCTACTAAATTTTCTTTTATTTGCGCAGCATCAGTAACTGCAGCAGCTACTACATTTTGATATACTGCACAAGTTGGTATGTTAAAATCAGTACTGTTTATTTTAGCTGCTAACTCTTCTCTTGCAGGTGCCATTAATGGAGAATGAAATGCACCACCAACAGGCAATACCAATGCCCTTTTTGCACCAGCTTCTTTCATTCGTTCGCAAGCAATTTCAATACCTTTTATAGATCCACTAATTACTAGTTGCCCAGGGCAATTGTAGTTTGCAGCTACTACCACTTCATTTGTTTCTGCACCAATGGCTCTGCATATTTCTTCTACTTTATCATCATCTAAATTTAAAACTGCAGCCATGGTGCTAGGGTTAGCTTCGCAAGCTTTTTGCATAGCACTTGCTCGTACTGCTACTAAGCGCAATGCATCTGCAAAACTCAATGCCCCATTTGCCACCAATGCAGAAAACTCTCCTAAAGAATGCCCTGCTACCATATCTGGTTTTGCACCATCTATATTTTTAAACGCTACAACAGAATGAATGAAAATAGCTGGCTGTGTAATATTGGTTTGTTTTAAATCTTCATCACTGCCTGTAAACATGGTATCGCTTATTTTAAACCCAAGTATATCATTTGCTTCTTCAAACAATAATGCAGAAGCTTTGTTACTATCGTATAAATTTTTGCCCATGCCACTAAATTGTGCACCTTGGCCTGGGAAGATGAATGCGTGTTTCATATTAGAATTGTTATATAAGCCCCCTAAATCCCCCGAAGGGGGACTTTTAAGCCTGTGTTAAAGTTTAATTGCTATATCTTTAAAAAGTTTAAATGTACTAAAACTCAAAAATATATTTTAAATTTGAATTATGAAAGGCTTTGATAAAATATTTGAACCTGAAAAATATACTTATTCTCAATATAAATTATGGGAAGGAGATTGGGAACTTATTAAAGGGTTTCCTCATGCTATGAGTCCATCACCAAAGAAAAAGCACAACAGGTTTCCTGGGAAATTTTATCGCCTAGCAGGCTATATATTAGATGAAAAAAAAATAAACTGTAACTGTGAAATTTTTTATGAAATTGATTGGGTTATAGATGAATCAAATGTTGTACGTCCAGATGTAATGGTTGTTTGCGGTGACCCATCAGATGATTATCAACTTATTCCTCCAGTGATGATACTAGAATCATCTTCACCAACTACATATCTCAGAGATAGAAATACAAAATTCAATCTTTATGAAATGTATGGCGAGAAATATTATATCATAGCAGATCCACAAAAAAAATCTGTTGAAGTGCTTGAACTTGTAGATAATAAATACCGTCAAACAACCACAACAGATTTTATACTTACGCCGCAATGCAGCATACAATTAGATGTTTTTAATTTATGGGATTAATACAAATCTTAAATCTTCATCGCTACCAGTAAACATGGTATTGCTTTTTTTTATTACCAAGTACTTATTTGCTTCTGCAAACAATAGTTTGCAAGGTTCGTTACTATCGTATAAATTTTTGCCCATAGCACTAAACTGTGCGCCTTGGCCTCAGAAGATGAATGCGTGTTTCATATAATTTTATTTGTTGAAAAAGAATTTGAGAAATAATTGTATGAAATTATTTCTTTCCTATTGCAATAACTTAAGCAATAATTTTTTGAAATATTAGAACCCAATTCAAAAGATAAAACCCATATTATCTTTAAATCGTACTTTAATGTCGATGATTTAGCAATTCTAATTGTATTTCATTAATAATAAACAATGATAATTATGTCAATAGAAAATAAAGAGCAAAGCACTTCTTTTTCCAAAGAAACAACTAAAAAAAATGTGCTTACTGATGTAGAAGTAGATAGAATAATAGAAATGGCTTGGGAAGATAGAACTCCATTTGAAGCAATTGAATTTCAATTTGGCTTGAGAGAATCTGATGTAAAAGAATTGATGAAGAAAAATTTGAAAATGAGTAGTTACAAGTTATGGAGGAAGAGAGTACATACTGTAAGCATAAAACACTTGGCTAAAAGAAGTAATGATGTTACAAGATTTAAATGTACCATGCAAAGAGCTATTAGCATGAATAAAATTTCTAAAAGATAAGTATGCAAACTTTTATTGATACTGCTACCCTGCAGCAAATGGAACAACGTAAAAGAGCAATGCTTGTAAATAGTATTGGTGGCTATAAATGGGTATCATTAATTGGTACTACAGATGAAAATAAAAATACCAATCTTGCAATATTTAGTTCCTTATTTCACTTAGGTGCAAACCCTGCACTTGTCGGTTTTATTGTGAGGCCTGATTCTGTAGATAGACATACACTTTCCAATATTTTAGCTACCAAAGTATATACCATTAATCATGTAAATGAAAATATTTACAAAAAAGCTCACCAAACATCTGCTCGGTATGAAAAAGAAATATCTGAATTTGATGTTACAGGATTGACAGCAGTATTTAAAAATGAATTTGCTGCGCCTTATGTTAATGAAAGCAAAATACAAATGGGGGTATTTTTTAAAGAACGAATAGACTTAACCATAAATGGAACGATATTAATTATTGGAGAAATTACACAATTGTATTACCCACAAGATTGTATTTGTGCAGATGGTTTTATAGACATTGAAAAAGCAAATACCATTACCTGCTCTGGCTTAGATAGTTACCATAGTACAAATAAATTGAGTAGATTAAGCTACGCAAAAACTGATGAGCAAACCACTACAATAACTTCTGCATACATTGACTAAACAGCCCATAAATATTGTTTGGTATAAAAGAGATTTACGATTTACAGATCATGAACCACTATGTGCAGCACAACAAACAAACCTTTCTGTTTTATTAATTTATCTTTTTGAGCCAAGTGTAATGGCTTATGACGATAGCGATACAAGGCATTGGCGTTTTGTGTATGAGAGCTTACAAGATATGCAAACCAAGCTTGTAGATAAAAATACGCAGGTTCATATTTTTTATAACGAAGTAGAAAATGTATTTGCTAGTCTAATACAACATTTTGAAATAAATACCATTTTCTCACATAGGGAAACAGGAAACAAAATAACTTATGATAGAGATATTGTTATGCAAACATTTTGTACTCAACATCAAATTATCTGGAAAGAGTTTCAACTAAATGGCGTAGTACGAAAACTAAAAAGTAGAAGCAAGTGGCAAGAAAAATGGCAAGCACACATGACAACTACTGTAAAATTGGTTGATGAAGATTTTCCAAATTTTGTAAATGTAGATAATGTACTTTATGAAAATTTAAAAGGCAAACCCTTGCCAATAGAAATTACTACACGAAACAAAAATTTTCAAGAAGGTGGAGAAAGCCTTGCTTGGCGGTACTTAGATAGCTTTGTAAAAGAGCGGCATGTAAATTATAGTAAGTACATAAGTAAGCCTAGCCTTAGTAGAAAAAGTTGTGCAAGAATATCACCGTACCTTAGTTATGGTTGTATTAGTATGCGTATGGTGTACCAATATACGATGCAGCATTATGCAAATTCTCCCAACAAAAGAGCGTTGTCTAATTTTATATCTCGGTTGCATTGGCATTGCCATTTTATGCAAAAATTTGAAGATGAATGTAGCATGGAATTTGAAAATGTAAATGCTGCATACAATAATGTAATAAAACCAAAAAATGATTTATACATACAAGCATGGCAGCAAGGCAATACAGGCGTACCATTGGTAGATGCATGTATGCGATGCTTGGTAGCTACGGGTTACATTAATTTTAGAATGAGGGCTATGGTAGTTTCATTTTTTGTATTTAATCTATGGCAAGATTGGAGGCATTTGCATTTTTTGGCAAAACAATTTTTAGATTATGAGCCTGGTATACACTACCCACAATTACAAATGCAAGCAGGTGTTACAGGCATAAATACCATACGTATATACAATCCTATAAAAAATGCACAAGAGCATGATGCAGATGGCATATTTGTAAAAACATGGCTGCCCGAGTTAAAAAATATTCCTGCAAGCCTCATACATGAGCCTTGGAAACTGAGTGCTATAGAGCAACAATTGTACGAATGCGAAATAGGAAAACATTACCCTGCACCTATAGTAGATATAGAAGCTACAAGAAAATATGCAAGCGATATTGTGTGGAGTTTTAGAAAAACAGATAGTGTAAAAACAGAAGGCAAACGAATATTGAAAAAGCATACAAGCAACACAACTTCATTTATTACTAAAAGAAAAAAAGCTAATTCAAAAATTAATACAGACGATAATTATTCAAAACAAAAATTATAAATGGCTATTTTTTTAAAAGCAAATTGGGAAAATATTGTAATGGCAAATTATTTGGTTGATCCTAAAATATTGCTTCCTTATTTACCAAAAGGCGTAGAACTAGATTTGTATGAAGGAAAGAGTTGTTTGAGTCTTGTAGGTTTTATGTTTAAAAATACAAAGCTGTTTAATGTACCTATACCATACCTTGGAACTTTTGAAGAAATAAACTTACGCTTTTATGTAATGCGAAAAGAGGGAAACGAAATAAAGCGTGGGGTAGTATTTATTAATGAAACCATACCATACAAACTAGTGGCATGGATAGCCAATAAATTATACAAAGAGCATTACACTACCATACCTACAAAGCATACTATAAATATTTCTGATACAAAAAAAGAAATAGAATACCAATGGTTAAAAGATAATAAATGGAATAGTATAAAACTAGAAACTACCACATCTTCCGAAGCTATGCAAGCAGGAAGTTTTGAACAATTTATTTTTGAGCATTACTATGGCTACACAAAAATAAATGAAAACGCTACAGAGGAGTATCGCTTACATCATCCAAGTTGGAAAATAAATACGATTGCAAAATGTACGATAGATTGCGATTTTGAAAGCATGTATGGACCCAATTTTGCAGTATTAAATATAACAGAACCAGCTTCTGTATTTATAGCAGAAGGAAGTAAAGTAGAAGTAGAATGGAAGAGAAATAGACTGAAATTTTAATTAAACGCTTTACTGTAATTTTTATACATACCATGCATTACGGTAAGGTGTGGCAATGTGAGCACAGAAAGCACAATTAACAAAGCAAATAACATATTAAAATTAGGTACATAAAATTGCAAAATAAAGTATAGCCCAATTATAGAACCCAATGCCAATAAACTAAATAGCAAACTCTTGCTGCATATCAAAGTAAATTTTCTACTGCTATTAAAATTTTTAAAATAAGCAAAAATATTTCTTACAGATAAAATGGAATGCCACAAAGCAAAGTAAAACGTAAATGCTAACATGAGCGGCAAGAAAACTAGCAAAAAAAGTAAACAGATAAATTGCACTAGATCGTGAAAACCAATAGGCCTAATATTGCCACTCTTTTGCTGCATAAAAAATATAATGAGAAATAAAACACTAAAGAATGAAATAATATGGGATGTTTTATTTATTAGAAATGTATATAAATTATGCTCTTTTAAAAATACACTTACAGCCGGTAAAGAATCTTGAATTTCTGGCAGGTGAGAAAGTAATAGAATACTTAAAATTAGTGAGCCATAAGAAAAATATAAAAGTACAGCGTGCTTATTTGGCTTTACAATAGCGGACATATCTGTTTCACCAAAATGAAAGATAGAAAATACAATGAATATAGAAAAAGCTAACCAAGGCAAAAACCAAAATAATGCAAAAGCAAATAGTCTTGTAAGATAAACACCTACGAATTTAATAACAGAAAATTGATTATTTTTTATAGCTTCATTTTGTTCATCTACCAAAAAATCGAGTGCACCATGGGGAACTCCTACAACAAACACAAGAGATAAAAGTATCATCATTTGTGCATCATTGGATATTGGCTGCAATAAAAAATGATACAATAAAGTTAAAACCCCTACTAACAATAAAATGAACTCTGTTTTTAAGTTATTCAATATCAATCTATTAAGCATAAATATCTGTTTCAAAAATAATAAACATTATTATTTACGTTAAAATTATTGTACTGGTTTTAAAGTTATCATATTTACCTTATTTAGGGAATTTTCAATATTTTCAAAAAATACGCCAGATTACGAAAACTAGAAAAGTTAATTTACCGTTAATATAGACTATATCAACCATCAGCTACTAGTATTTTCTAGCAGTTAACCTAAAATACACTATTATGTTACAGATTTTTCTTGATGCAAAAATTGACCCACACAATTATGTGGCATTTACATTTTTTATTGGCACTATGGCTATGATGGCCGCAGCAGTTTTCTTTTTTATGGAAGTAGGGGGTACTAGTCCACAATGGCGCACTTCCGTTTTAGTTTCGGGGCTCATAACCTTTATTGCAGCCGTACACTATTACTACATGAGGGGTTACAACTTAGAAACAAACGGCGATTCTCCTACATTCTTCCGCTATGTAGATTGGATTCTTACGGTACCATTAATGTGCGTAGAATTTTATTTAATCACTAAAAAAGCAGGTGCGAAAATTGGATTGCTTTGGAAATTAATTTTTGCTTCAGTTGTGATGCTAGTAACTGGTTACATTGGTGAAGCAATGAATGGTGATAATTATACAAGTTGGATATGGGGTGCTTTGAGTGGGGCTGCATATTTTTACATTGTATATTTAGTATGGTTTGGTGATGTAGCTAAATTGGCACAGTCATCAAGTGTTTCTGTAACAAAAGCAGTTAAAACCTTAGGCTGGTTTGTTTTGGTGGGTTGGGCTATTTATCCATTAGGATACATACTTGGTACAGAAGGTGGTTTGTTTGGAATGAAGTTAGTAAATAATAGAGAGGCCGCAGTTGCAGCAATGGATATTGTATACAATATTGGTGATGCAATTAACAA
>JAYVID010000195.1:0-4231 GCA_043770525.1 Ferruginibacter sp. | reverse complement strand
CCACCAATTTTATATTTACCAAGCGATGAGCACCTACTATCTGGTACGTTAGAAAAAACAAGTTCACCTCTAAAGGTTTCAGAGCCGGTGCCATGTGCTACAAAGCCTGCATTGATAAGTGAGTCTTTTTTTAAGTTATATACAAAAAACCTTTTTTTATAACTTGGTATGCGCATATCTATTACAAATGCATAGTTTTGGTTGCATTTGTTTTTTAGGGCATATTCTTTCAATTTTAATTCAGTATTTTTTACCCTTCTCATCTCTGCATTCATTTCAAACGCAGGTACTGCATAATTTGCAGTTTCAGTTGCAGTCGATTTATCAAGAGATGTATTACTTGCGCCCATTACATTAGGCTTTACTATTGGGATATTATCTTTACTCTTTAAATAGAAATAAATATTACCTGCAATTAATATCAATATCAAAACTGCAATAGCTGATTTAAACATGTTTTATTTTTTGCAAATCTATAAATTATTATTGCAATTATATGTTAAGTATGGTACTTAATTTTTTGAAAAACTCATCTGGTACAAATGGTTTTTGCACAACATCTACAAACCCTTTTTTTATAAGATACTCTTGCATGTTTTCAAAGGATGCAGCTGTTAAAGCTATAATAGGTAAATCTTTTTTAGCTTCATTTATCAACGCTGTAGCTTCGTAGCCATCCATTATGGGCATATCTAAATCCATTAGCACAATATCATATTCATTGGCTATGGCTTGCTTGTAAGCCTCTTCACCATTTTCTGCTACTGTTACAATTGCATTCCATTTTTCTAAAAAACGTTTTGCTACTAGTTGGTTTATTTTGTTATCCTCTGCCAATAATATTTTAGTGTTGGGTAAATTATAATTAATAGCAGCTTGTAAGTCTAGTTTGTTTTTTGGTATAAAAGAAGATTTTTGCAATTCTATCTCAAACGAAAATGTAGATCCCTTGCCTAACTCACTTTCTACTTTTAGTTTAGATTCCATCAAATTCAAAATCTTGTCTGATATTGTAATTCCTAGCCCAGTGCCTCCAAATTTTCTAGTAGTATTTTCATCTGCTTGTGTAAAGCTTTCAAATATTTTTTCTTGATGTTTTTTATGAATACCGATACCACTATCCGTTACTGCAAAATGTAATTTTACAAAACCCTCTTTTGCTTTTTCTTCATCTATTGTAATTATTAGTTTAGTAAAACCCTTATCAGTAAATTTGATAGAGTTCCCTATTAAATTTATTAATACTTGGCTTAGTTTAATTTCATCACCTTTTAAAAATATATCTGCAAATCCAAATACCTCTACACCAAAATCTATTTTCTTCAATTTTGCCGTGTTATCAAAAATAGATTGCAATTTTTTTATAAATAAAATTAAATTAAATCTGTTGTTGCTTAGTGTTGTTTTTTCTGCATCTATTTTTGAAATATCAAGTATATTATTAACAACCCCAAGCGTATGGTCAGATAAATTCTTTAATGTTTCAAAGTGTTTTTCTTGAGTTGGTAAGTACACTTCATCTAGCATAATATTGGTAATACCTACAATACCATTTAAAGGAGTTCTTAGTTCATGGCTCATATTACTTAAAAAACGTTCCTTTGCTAAAGATGCTTCTTCTGCTTTTAGTTTTGCTAGTAATAAAGTTTTTTCTGCTGAAACCCTACTTGTTACATTACTACAAGTAAATGTAGCACCTACTATTTCATTTGTTTTATAATCAAAAATAGGAGTGGCTTTTAGCTCATAATCTTTTTCTCTAAATTGAAAGTTTTCAATAATTGATTCTCCATTCAGCACTCTTCTATAATGTGCTTTTATAAAGTCGGGTACTGGCTTATTAGAAAACAATTCTTTTAAGTTAGAGTCTACTTTTAAATCACTTAAGCCAAATTCTTTATTTGCAAATTCAATAAATAATCTATTTACAGTTAGAATATTGTATTTAGCATCTATACTCCAAATGGCTCCTACTGCATTGTCTATTGTAGTTTGCAAACCTACACTCTGTATTATAAGTTTATTCTGTTTATAACCAGAGTTTATAATCATATATGCTGCATATAAAATAAATAATACAAAACTAAAAATCATATTTACTAAACGCAACCAGTTTGTTAGTTGTGGTTCGTTTATATGTGAGAAAAATAAATTATTACCAAGTAATTCTGAAACTAATGCTAAGGAAAGCGGAAGTCCTAAATAAAATATTACTGAATACCTATTTTTATTTATAGAAAAAATATTAAAAGCCGTAGGCAAAAAAGCAAAATAATATAAACCGGTATATGACTCTTTGCTATAAAATTGTTCATGCCAAAAAATAATAAAATAAACCAATAATAAAAATAAATGTTTAGCAATATTGGCCTTATTATATTTTACAAGATAAAATACCAGCCACAAAGAAAATTGTTCAATAACGGCAGATGTAATAAAAAAATTATAATTACTTTGGTATATAAAAAAAGCGGCAGCTATATTAAATGAAATTGTTATGTAAGAAAAAAGCCAAATCATATTAAGGTAAGTTACTTGCCTTATTTGTGCATTATTTTGTAAATGATTGCAGCCATTCTTTCTTATTATCTGAAAAATTTTGTACATGTATTGTTTAAATTTGTATTGTATTTTAATGCAAACGTTTTTAATATATTATTATTGTAGTTCGCCAAATGTATTCAATTTATAGTAAAAAAAATGATACTTGTTATAACACTTTCTTAAAAAATATAATAACAAACATTACAATTATTTACTTTATAAAGTAGCCATTTCATTGTAAAAATTAAATAACTTCGCTATATGCAATTATTAATATCAAGCAGCCAATTAAAACTTATTATAAATAGACTTGCACAACAGCTTATCGAAAATGACGAAAAAATTACCGAAACTGTTTTTGTAGGTATACAACCAAGGGGTGTTTATGTAAGTGATAAGTTAATAGATCAAATTAAAATACTGTGCCCAAATGAGCATATTCAATATGGATTATTGGATATAACTTTTTATAGAGATGATGTAAGAACCGAAATGCATGTACCTAATAAAACTGATATGCCTTTTAACATAGATGGGAAAAGAGTTGTACTAATAGATGATGTGTTGTATACTGGTAGGACGATACGTGCAGCTTTAGATGCTTTGCAAGATTTTGGTAGGCCCAAAAAAATAGAATTATGTGTATTGGTAAATAGAAGATTTGATAGAGAACTCCCTATACAGCCAGATTATTGTGGTAAAACGATAGATGGATTTTTGAACCAAAAAGTGAAAGTAAATAAAGAAAAAGCAGAAGTTGTAATTTATTAAAGAATAATTTTTATGCCTAATATAAAATCTCAGTTTCTTATAGATCCAAGCATTACTTTTTTAAACTATGGCTCTTTTGGGGCAAGCCCTAAAATTGTTTTTGATAACTATCAAAATTGGCAAAGAGAGCTAGAAAGTAATCCGGTACAATTTATTACTGCAAATGGAATTAAGTATTTAGAAAATTCAAGAAAAGCTTTAGGAGATTTTGTGGGTTGCCACAAAGATGATTTGGTATTTGTAACCAACCCTAGTTATGCAGTAAATATAGTAGCAAAAAGTTTTAATTTAAAGCAAGGAGATGAAGTTCTTACTACCAATTTAGGATATGGTGCTTGTGATAGAACTTGGAAATATTATTGCAATAAAGTTGGTGCAAAATATATTCAACAAGAAATTAATTTGCCTATTTTAAGCAAAGAAAGTTTTTTGAAAGATTTTTTTGCTGGGGTAAATGAGCGTACAAAATTAATTTTTGTAGATCATATTACGAGTGCAACAGGTCTTATTTTACCTGTGCAAGAAATATGTGATTTTGCAAATAAAAAAGGCATTTTAGTTTTTATAGATGGTGCACATGCGCCAGGGCATGTGCCACTTAATTTACAAAACCTTAATCCTGATTTTTATACAGGTGCATGCCACAAGTGGATGATGACTGCAAAGGGTAGTTCTTTTTTATATGCAAAAAAAGAAATTCAAAAAATGCTAGATCCATTGGTTGTTAGTTGGGGTTATGATGCCATTATGCCTTCGCATTCTTCTTTTTTAGATTATCATCAAATGCAGGGTACAAGAGACTTCTCAGCTTTTTTAACCATACCTGCTGCTCTGCAGTTTATGAATGATAATGATTGGGAAAAACGAAAAACAGATTGCAGAGAAATTGTATTAAAAAATGCAAAGTGGTTTTGCA
>JAYVID010000194.1:0-2880 GCA_043770525.1 Ferruginibacter sp. | reverse complement strand
CTAATTTGAAGACTTTGCTAGGGTTATATTTGCATCATATAAATAAATAAGCACAACACAAAAAGGGATTTAATATGTTACAATCTGCTACATTAAAGTTTTTAAAAGATATAAAAAAGAATAATAGTAAAGAATGGATGGATGCTAATAGGCCTGCTTACGAAAATGCTAAGCAAGATTTTTTATCATTTACTCAAGCACTGTTGGATGGTATTTCAACTTTTGATGCAAGTATAGAGGAGTCTAATCTAGAGCCTAAAAATTGTGTAAATAGATTAAACAGGGATATTCGTTTTTCAAAAGATAAAACGCCTTATAAAACCAATTTTTTTGCCATGGTAAGTAAAAATGGTAAAAAAGGAAATGATGCTGCTTATTATTTTCAATTGGAACCGGGTAAAAGTTTTGCAGGTGGTGGTGTGTATATGCCCATGCCCCCTGAGTTGTATAAATTTCGACAAGAGATAGATTACAGTTTTGATGAATGGAAAAAATTGGTAGAAAGCAAATCGTTTAAAAAAGTATTTGATAAAGGAGTTTTATCACCTGACAATTTAGTGAGGGTACCTAAGGGGTTTGAAGAGGATAGCCCTGCTATAAATTATTTAAAAATGAAAGGGTTTTATGCTGTAAGCAATATTACTGATGAGGTTTTACAATCTAAAAATGCAGTGAAAACAATTTTGCAACATTTTGAAACAGTGAAACCAATGAATGATTTTTTAAACAGGGCTTTGTCTTAAACACTATTTACCAATCATACTATCCACACTTATTTTGCCAGGGCCTAATAAAAACAAAACAATATAACCTGCTAAAAATAGGGTAGCTGTTTGTCCATGTCCAGAAAAGTCCGCATGGTGAACCTTAAACAAAGCAACACACATTGTAATAATAAGTGGTATGCAGGCAAAACGAGTAAACAACCCAATAATGAGGATTGCACTACAAAAGAATTCAGCAAAAATTACTAAAATAAGGGTTGTTTTTTGACCAATTCCAAACAAGTTGGGCATATCAGCTATATGGTTTTGAAAATGAACCAATTTTTCATAACCTATTAACAACATTAAAATACCTATAATTATACGCAATGCAAGCATAGCTGTATTAAATGCACCAGTAGAATATTTTGTAGATAATAAACGCCTCATTTTTTTAAGTTTTAAGATTGGCAAATTACAATATTCTTTTTAAATCTTTACCAACTCTTTAACAGCTTTGTAAAATACTTTTTGTTTGTTTACATTGCAACTTTATTGTAAGGATATGGTAGGTATTTTTATCGGTATAATCTTTGCGTAACTTTACAATAGTACTACAATTCATTTTATAATAACTAGTATGAATAAACGAATTTTATTTTCAATAACTGCTATAATGCTTTATAGTATTGCTTATGCGCAGCCTACTCATGTAATAACCGATGAAGAAAAAGATTATAAAGTTGTAAAGGAATTTATTGCCAAAGAACAATATGCCTTTGCATATCCTCTTATAAAAGAGTTAAAATTAAAGTACAAAGAAGATAGAAGGAGCGACCATGCTTATATAAATGATGATATTAATTATTATAATGCTTTGTGCGAATTGAAGTTTTTGCAAGATATAGGTAGAGAAGATGCACTTGAATTTATTAATAGTGTAACAAACGAACCCCGTAAACAAATAATGAGTTTTCATTTAGCACATTATTATTTTTTGAAAAACAACTACACACAAGCTATTATTTATTTTGAAGAAGCTGGGTACGAAAATTTGAGTAATGAACAAATTGCAGATGCAAAGTTTGAAAAAGCTTATGCACACTTCAATTTGAAACAATTTGCAGATGCCAAGCCTTTGTTTAACGAAATACACCAAGTACCTACCAATAAATATTATATTCCTGCAAATTATTATTATGGTTTTATTGCTTACTACGACAAACAATATAACGAAGCCTTAAAGGCGTTTAAGTTGGTAGAGAACTATGAAGAATACAAATCTGTAGTTCCATATTACATAGCAGAGTTATATTATTTTCAAGGTAAGAAAGAGGAAGCGCTTGCTTACGGAAATGAATTGCTTGCAAGGCCAGAACCCATTTATTATGATAAAGAATTGAGGTTATTAATTGGTCAAATGTATTTTGAGAAAAAGCAATATCAAAAAGCACTACCACTATTAGAAGCGTATGTAAATAATAGTACCAAAGTATCCAAAGAGGTTTTATATGAATTAAGTTTTTGTTATTACACAGCAGGCAATAATGCTAAAGCAATAGAAGGGTTTAAACAGCTTAGCAACGAACGAGACTCTATGGGGCAAAATAGTATGTATTTGCTTGGAGACCTTTATTTAAAAAATGGAGAAAAGTCTAATGCTAGAAATGCTTTTCAGTATAGCGCATACAATAGTAGCAATGCTTTACAACAAAAAGTATCTAGTTTTAATTATGCAAAGTTATCTTTTGAGCTAGGTTATCAAGATATTGCATTAACAGAGATAAAAAATTATTTGAATAAATATCCTAACTCAGAATACGATGCAGAGGCAAAAGAATTATTGGTTTCATTACTAGCTCGTACAAATAATTTTACAGATGCCTTAGCTATTTATAAGCAAATGGAAAAGCCTACTGCAAGTATGCAAAAAAACTATCCTATAATTTTGTATGGAAAAGCTATTGAGTATTTAAACGACCAAAGGCTGGGTAATGCAGATGAATTATTTGCACAAGTAATAACCGATGCAAATGCTGGAGCAAAAAGTAGTTACGCTAATTTTTGGAGAGGAGAAATAGCTTATAGGCAACAACGATACGATGATGCAATTCGTTTTTTATCTATTTATTTGCAAGCAAATGTGCCCAACCAAGGTGAAGCAAATGCACAAACT
>JAYVID010000193.1:0-8102 GCA_043770525.1 Ferruginibacter sp. | reverse complement strand
TATACACTTAAATTAACAAAAGAGGTTTCTTTCTTAAGTAAGCTACAAGTAAAAAATGCTTTAGAATCTGTTGAGGAAAATACACAATTATTGATAGACTGTACTTATGCTGATTTTATAGATCTAGATATACAAGAAGAAATAAAAAGTTTTATGGATACAGCAAAAACACAATATAATATTGATGTAGAAGTAGTAGATAAAACAAATAAAAAATACTTATTTACTTAAGTTAAATTTTAAAAAACTTATTTAAACTAAAACATATCAAAATGAAAACACTAACAAAAGAGCTACAAAATAGTATAAGCCCTCGCAGGGCTTTAGAAATATTACAAACAGGAAACGAACGTTTTGTAAATAATCTTAAAGAAAATAGAAATTTATTAGAGCAAGTAAATGCTACAAGCGATGGGCAGTTTCCCTTTGCTACCATACTAAGTTGTATAGATAGCAGAACCTCAGCAGAGCTTATTTTTGATCAAGGGCTGGGAGATGTATTTAGTGTGCGTATAGCAGGTAATGTGGTAAATACGGATATTTTGGGTAGTATGGAGTTTGCTTGTAAAGTGGCAGGTTCAAAACTAATAGTAGTGCTAGGGCATACAAAATGTGGCGCTATAAAGGGCGCTTGCGATTTTGTAGAAATGGGTAACCTTACAGAATTATTATCAAAAATACAACCGGCTGTACATAAGGAAGTATCCACCACTGTAGATAGAACATCTAAAAATAGCAATTTTGTAGAAAATGTAGCTGCTATAAACGTACATACTTCTATAAAAAATATTGTAGAACGCAGTTATATATTAGAACAAATGATAGAAAAAGGAGAAATAGGAATTGTAGGTGCAATGTATGATGTAGAAAAAGGTACGGTTGAATTTTATAAAGATGTAGAATATATAAAAGACGATGTAAATCCGAATTTTAGTATAGATGGTTTAAAGCATTAAAATTAAATTATTGAATCACAAACTAAAAAATCCTTTTTGCTGAAAAGGATTTTTTAGTTTGTGATATTGTTTATTGTTAGAATTACTTTGTTTGGTCTCAATGTAATCCTTGGCTTCATTATAGGTTCTTGTTTCGTAGCTTCTAGTTTGTATTTGCTAAAAAACTTATGTAAGAAAAAAGATATTTCTGCCATTGCAAAGTTATTTCCAATACACATTCTTGGGCCAGCACCAAATGGAAAAAAGTGCTTTGATTTCGTAAGGGTATTATCATCTAAAAAACGCTTAGGTGAAAAACTTGATTCGTCTTTCCAATTATCTTTATGTCTATGTAAACCAAAAAAGAAAGGGATGATGATTGTTCCTTTTGGATAGGAGTATGCTTCAAAAGCATCATTCTTTATAGCCACTCTATCTGTCATCCATGCTGCAGGATACAAGCGCATCCCTTCGTTTGCCGTAGCTTTTATAAATTCATTGTTTAATGAATCCAGCGTTTCAATATTCTTACATACTTCAATAAGTTCATCCTGTACTGTAGCATTATTTGCAATGAGGTACAATAGCCAAGATAGGGTGTTTGCCGTAGTTTCATGCCCAGCAAACATTAGAATAATTAATTCGTCTATTACTTGCTCTTCATTCATGGGTAAGCCTGTATCTTCATACGTGCTATTCAAAAGCATATCTAGCAAATCGGAAAACGATTTTTTGGTTTGTTTACGTTCTTCAATTATTACTCTAAATTTATTTCTAAGATTATTTACTTTCTTTAAAATATTTTTCTTTTCTCCTGTAAATGGGTAAGTTATTTTTTTTAACGGATTATTAATATCTTCTAATAAAAAATTTTGTAATGCGGTGAAGTTTTCATTTAGTTCATCTATTTCAGATTTTGTAAATTCAATATCAAACAACGATTTTATTAAAATATTAAAAGATAGCTGATACATTAAAGGATATATATCAACTTCTTTTTCATTTGGAAATGAATGCAGGGATTCATCAATGTTTTTTATGATGATATCGAATAAATTTTTTAATTTTTCTTTATGAAAAGCTGGTTGTATAAGCCTTCTTTGCTTAAGCCAATAATCTCCATTCGAAAATAATAATCCTTTTCCAAATAATTCAACTGCTTTTTTTGTAGAAAGCTCCGACTTTTGATAGTTTTTATGATTTTCTTTTAAAATGTAATTTATAAAATTTGGATTTTGTGTAATAATCATTTTCCTTTTATATCCAAGCGTAGAAACATAAGTATCAGAATATTTATCCATACTTTTAAGAATAAATCCTATTGGGTCATCCAAATATGCTTTTGCTTTAAATAAAGTTTCTAATAAAGAGTAACCCTTTGGTAAATTATATTTCCCCATAAATTTTAACTTAGTAAATCAATAAAAATTATATTTTGTACATCAAAAATACCTTTCTTCTGCCACTTTTAAATGATGATAAATATGGCCCACCATAATGTAACCGATTGTATTTGTTGAATCTTTGGAACTGCTAAACTGTCCAATATTTGCCAGCATTTCTGCTGTAAAAGAGTCAAACATCATTTGAGTACTCATTCTTAGTATTTGCATTTCTTCTACTAATGATGCCCAGCTTCGGTTGTTAGCTTTTGAATTTGTAGCATAACCATTTTCATCAAAACCAGGTAGTATAGCTTGTTCATTTCTTGCAATACATAGTGCCCTGTATGCAAATATTCTTTCAGTATCTATTATATGTTGTAGCATTTCTTTTAAAGTCCATTTACCTTCTGCATAAGCAAACGTAGATTTTTCTTCATCTATTTTATTATAAAATAGTTGAAGTATTTCTTCTTGGCTAGTAAATGCATCATGCACATTATCTTCTTTTACAAGATCTGTATATCTTAAAAAATATGCATTATCAGTGGTAGTAGTTTTTGTTCGCATAGGTTAATTTTTTTAAAAAGATTTAAAATTTGTCATCAAAAATAAAAACCGTTTTACACTATATAAAACGGTTTTCATAATATTTATATTTTTTGCTGAATATGGTTATCCTTTTTTACCTTTTTTTATTATTGTACGTGGAACAACAATTGGTGTTTTTGTTTCGCTTATTTTAGCAGCGTATTTTAATGCTTCATAAGCATTTACAAATCCGCCAGTTTTAGAAATATCGCTTAATAATACTTTCTCTTTAGTTTCTGGGTTATTTACTTTTTCTTTAGAAACCACTGCAGATTTTTCAATTACTTCTTTTAGTTGTACAGCAGTTAAGTTAGGATAATACTGTAGCATTAAAGCTGCAATACCTGCTACTACTGGGCAAGCCATAGATGTACCACTAAGAGGACCATATTTATCACCACCTGGTAAAGTTGAAAAAATATTTACACCTGGTGCAAAAACATCTACTTCATTTTTGCCATAATTACTAAATGATGCAGTAAGACCACCATTCTTTTTGTCTCCACTTGCACCTACAGTTATCAAATTGGTAGCCCTGCCATTTTTAAAAATGGGATTTGGAAAGTTATAAGTAGTGTCTACATTTTTTGCTTCATTTCCTGCGGCATGCACCAATAATACATTTTTGCTTGCAGCATATCTAATTGCATCATCTACCCATTCTTTTTCTGGAGAAAAATCTTTACCAAAACTCATGCTTATAATTTGTGCACCATTGTCTACAGCATAACGAATAGCATTTGCTATATCTTTATCATGCTCATCCCCATCAGGTACTGCTCTTATTGCCATTATACTTACATTGTCTGCCATTCCATCTCCGCCTTTTTTATTATTTCTTACTGCAGCTATTATACCTGCGCAATGAGTGCCATGCATTGGTGTACTTGCCAGCAAATCATTATTACCATAATTCCGATCGTTCAAATTATTTTCATCATCTCCAGTAATATTTGACCTATATGCAACTGGTGGATTGTTTTTTACATCCTCTTTTTTCTCAAGGCTAGTGGTATATTCTATCAATCCTTCTATAAATTCCTTGTTGGTTTGCTCAAGCCCTCCACCATTTTTCATAATGCCTAAAAACATTCCTTTGGCTTTTTTCTCTTCAGCTGTTTTAGTTTCGTAAGCCTCTGCATCTTTACCAGTGTAGGTTTCTTTCCCCAATACTTTTTGTAAAAGCGTATCAGCTTTTTTTAAGTTCTTTTCTGCTTGTTTTAAAAATAAAATAGTAGCAGCTCCACCACCATCATCATCTCCTATTACAGATTTCTGTGCTCTTTTAAATTCTGCAAATTCTGCTTTTTCCTCAAGAGTAATAGGCTCTTTACCTTCCCATTTTGTTTTTAATTTGTAATACACCCTTGCAGATTCATAGCTATCTTCTTTTACATTTCTTCCATCTTTGCCGCCTATAAAGTTCCAGCCATTTACATCATCTATGTAGCCATTTTTATCATCGTCCACACTATTTGCTGGTATCTCTTTTTTATTTACCCAAAGTATAGGCTTTAAATCTTCGTGTGCAGTATCTATCCCACTATCTATTACAGCTACAA
Organism: Ferruginibacter sp.; assembly: GCA_043770525.1. Classification (GTDB taxonomy): domain Bacteria; phylum Bacteroidota; class Bacteroidia; order Chitinophagales; family Chitinophagaceae; genus Ferruginibacter. The sequence goes on along the minus strand of JAYVID010000193.1, from coordinate 3,632 downwards.
GTACACGCTTGCTTTTTAATTTTTTACTTTTAGCAAGGTCGTAGGCTTTTTGCAAACTTACTCCGTTGTACCCTGTACTAGCAGGGTCTAGTTGATGCCAGTTTTTTGGAACTTCAGCTTTTTGTGCAAATGTTGTAAAACTCAAAAGCATTGTAGAAAATGCCAGCGTTGCTAATTTATTCATTGTTTTATTTGTTTTTATTTATTTTATTAAAATTGAGTAAATATTATTTGATATTGCAAATGAATTTCAAATTGCCTGATTTTTAAGTCCTCCGAAGGAGGGGCTTGGAGAGGCGCTTTACAAATCAAATTTAATTCCTTGTGCTAGCGGTAACTTATCAGAATAATTAATGGTATTGGTTTGTCTACGCATGTAAACTTTCCAAGCATCACTACCACTTTCTCTACCGCCTCCTGTTTCTTTTTCACCACCAAATGCACCACCTATTTCTGCACCAGATGTTCCAATGTTTACATTTGCAATACCACAGTCACTACCATTAGTAGATAAAAACAATTCAGCCTCACGTAAATTATTAGTAATAACAGACGATGAAAGCCCCTGTGGTACGCCATTTTGCAGCGTAATAGCTTCTTCCATCGTTTTGTACTTCATTATATAAAGTATAGGTGCAAATGTTTCATGCTGTACTATTTCAAAACTATTTTTTGCTTCAGCCACACATGGTTTTACATAGCATCCACTTTCATAATTTTTTCCTTTAAGCACGCCCCCTTCTACTATAAAGTTTCCACCTTCTTCCTTACATTTTTTTATAGCTTCTAAATAATTGTTTACTGCATCAGTATCTATAATTGGGCCTACATGCATTTTTTCATTTAGTGGGTTGCCTATTTTTAATTGGCCGTATGCATTTACCAAGGTTTCTTTAAACTTGTTGTAGATTTTTTCATGAATTATTAATCTACGAGTGCTAGTACAACGTTGCCCAGCTGTACCTACTGCACCAAACACAGCAGCAGTAATTGCAATATTTATATCTGCATCTTTAGAAACAATAATAGCGTTGTTTCCGCCCAGCTCTAGCAAACTCCTGCCTAGCCTTTGCCCTACTGTGGCTGCTACAGCCTTACCCATGCGTGTACTACCTGTAGCACTTACAAGGGCTACACGATTGTCCTCACTCATCCATTCACCCACATTTCTCCCACCACTTATCAATCCACAAACACCTTCGGGTACATTATTTTTTTTGAAAACAGATTGTATTATGTTTTGGCAAGCTATTGCACACAATGGTGTTTTTTCGCTTGGTTTCCAAATAGCCACATCACCACAAACCCAAGCTAGCATACTATTCCAGCTCCACACTGCTACAGGAAAATTAAATGCAGATATTATGCCAACAATTCCTAATGGGTGATATTGCTCATACATTCTATGGCCTGGTCGTTCGCTGTGCATAGTAAGCCCATGTAGTTGTCTAGATAATCCTACAGCAAAATCGCATATATCAATCATTTCTTGTACTTCGCCAAGCCCTTCTTGCAAGCTTTTGCCCATTTCGTAACTTACCAGTGTGCCCAACTCTTGCTTAAATTTTCTAAGTTCATTTCCAACTTGTCTTACAACTTCCCCTCGTTTTGGAGCAGGCCAGGTGCGCCATTCCACAAATGCTTCCTGTGCTTTTTCTATTACTACATCATACGCTGCTCTATCTGCACCCATTACAGCTCCTATTATTTTGCCATCTACAGGTGAGAAAGATGTTATTTTTTCACCCTTTGTTTTTATCCATTTTAAACCTGTAGAAACCCCATTGTTATTGGTGGAGATATTTAGTGTTTTAAGAAAATTCATGCTATAATAAATTAGTGCTGCAAGGTAAGTAAATATTGAATAATTGGTTAAACATAATTGTTAAAAGGTAGTTACTATGGTATACCAGTTCATACCTATCTTTGACTTTTAATAAAAAGTGTATGGAGGAAGTATTTTTTAAAGATTTAGGAATAATTGAGTATAAAACCGCTTGGGATTACCAAGAAAAATTATTACAAGAGAATGTAGCTGTAAAAGCCAGTTTAAGAAACGATGCAAGTTTAATAAATACAATAGATACTAAACATTATTTTTTATTGTGTGAGCATAGTCCAGTTTACACTTTAGGCAAGAGTGGGGATATGGCAAATGTACTGATGAGTGAAAAGGAATTAGAAATTAATAATATAGCCTTTTTTAAAATAAATAGGGGAGGTGATATTACATACCATGGGCCTGGGCAAGTGGTGGGGTATCCAATTATAGACTTAGAAAAATTTTATACAGATATAAGTAAATATCTTAGAAATATTGAAGAAGTAATAATACTTACCCTAGCAGAATATGGTATAAAAGGCGACAGAAGCAAAGGTGAAACTGGTGTATGGATAGAACCTGATATTGTTGGAAAAGCAAGAAAAGTATGCGCTATAGGAGTAAGGTGTAGCCGTTGGATAACCATGCATGGTTTTGCACTTAATGTAAATACAGAGCTAGCGTACTTTAATAACATTATTCCTTGTGGTATTCAAAATAAGCAAGTAACTTCTATTGAAAAAGAACTTGGAACTAAGGTGGATTTTGAGGGAGTAAAACAAAAAATCAAAAATAATTTTAGTATAGTTTTTGCAATAAGCTATGCAGAAAATGTTGCGGCATTATAACTTCTTACCATCTCTTAAAATTTGAAATTTATTTTTTTCTAGAAGTTCTCCATTTTCATAAATTTCAAAATGGTACCATCCTGTTTTTACAAAATTTACTTTTTCAATTATTAAAAAATCTTCTTTTATTTTCTTTAATTCAAACAAAAGTTTATCTGCTTCATTAAAAAATTTTACAGTGTATTTTTTTGTACTAGCATTCGTTAAATGAATTACTACATTGTTGTCTTTTGCAGTAAAAATAAAACTACTTGGATAATTGGGGATATTAGCAGTTGTCGAATCAATTATATTGGTTAAAAATGGAGATTGATTACCTAATGTTGTGCTTTTTGAAGTGTCTTTTATAGGTCTCATTATATTTGAGTATACATAGCTACCACCTTCAAATGCTATAAAAACCCTATAATACATTTTATTGTAAGGCGCAGTTACATCTGCATAACCATTCTCTTTGTTTTGCGGGCTTAATACACTGCCGGCTGTTTTATAATTTCTCAAACTGTCGAAAGAGCGTTGTATATTAAGTGTAGTAATAGGTTTTGTAAATTCGTTTATCCAGCTAATAATTATTTTATTATTAATGTTTTTTACAGAAATAGATGGAAGTGGCTTTTGCTGTGCAAAAGAACTTTGCATTATTAAAAAAGAAAAAATGAAAATCGAAAACTGTTTAATCATATTTATAAAGGATATCGGTGACAAATATACTCTCAAATTTAATTTAATAAAAATTTGAAATAAGAAAACTTGTTAAAACTTTTAAAAAATAAGTGTAGCTTTTTTTAAAGATAAATTGCCTTGTAACCCACCAGTATGTATGCAAATAATATTGTCACCCTTATTAAAAAAACCTTTTTTAATTTTATCAAATATTCCATACATCATTTTTGCAGTATATACAAAATCAGTAGGTATTTGATAATCAGAGTAAAACTGGTTCATAAAATATATTAGTTCTT
>JAYVID010000192.1:0-8709 GCA_043770525.1 Ferruginibacter sp. | reverse complement strand
TTTCTCCTGCGCCTTCCCAGCTAGTTATTAATTTTTTTCTGCCTTCCATTACCTGCCAAGTAGTTTTACCCACTACTACTAATATTTCATTAAAACTTCTTGTATCAAAACCAGCTAATTCATATCCTTCTTCAAATAATGTTAGCTTAAATACATCTGTAATTCCTGCCATTTTTAATGTTTGCGATGCATCAAAACTTTTTATTTTCATACCAAAAGCAGGTGGATGTTCTATCATGGCTATCAACATCCCTTCTTGTTTATAATCCATACTAAACAAAGGCGTGCCTGTAATAATTTTTTTACCTTCTACATTTTTTTGAGAATACCCTACAATTTTAAAATCATTTACATTTTTAAGTTTTACATTTTTTGGAACAGGCAATACTGCTGCTTTTGCAGCTACACTTCCATAAGTAACCGACTTACCTGTTTTTTCATGATACAGCATAGAAGCTTTGGTAGTTACTTGTTCTATGGGTACTCCCCAATTTTCTGCTGCTGCTTGCATGAGCATATATCTGGCGGTAGCTCCAGCTTCTCTCAATGGCTTCCAATACATTTTTACCGAATTACTACCACCTGTAAATTGGGGTCCTAGTTTTTCATTGTGTGTTCCCATTTCTACCACTACATCTTTCCAATTGGCATCCAATTCCTCTGCAATAATCATCGGGAGAGAGGTCATTACATTTTGTCCAAAATCAGGGTTGGGGTTTATTATTTTTATAACATTATCGGGAGTAATAGTAATGTATCCATTTAATTCGTTTGATTTTTTTGCAACAGTTTCTTTAACTATTGTAGAGTCCTGTGCTAAAGAAGAAAGCCATGAAAAATGTAGCATAAGTCCACCACTCGTCATTGCAGTAACTTTTAAAAAAGACCTTCTTTTTATGGATTTATTAGACTGTATCATCACTAATTAATTTATATTAAAACTTACTTAGTAAATATACAAGTTTTGCTAAACATAAATTGGATTTTTGTTTAATCAAAAACGCATTTATTTTCGTTGAGAATTCTCGGCCTTCGTTTATGGCTCATATACCAAGGTAGCTATGTCTAAATAATTATGTTTGTGCTAGCTGGTGGGGGTTTTCTTTGTAGAAGATGCTATTTCTTTATTAACTACAGCTTTGCCATTATTGAAAATAATTTGATAAAGGTATTTTTACCTATTTTGTAAAAGCGCCTTGCCCACCAATAAAATCTTTTTTGGTTATTTGTTTTTTCATATACCTAAATTTTTAAAATAATTTATAAAAAATTGCAGAAAAAAAATAGCGCCGTAATTTATTTTTTGTATGGTATTAATGTAGGAAGTGATTTATGTCTTAGGAAGTCCTACTGTTTTTAAGATATGCTTTGCTCTTTCAACCTTTTCTTTAAATAAAGGTTGTTCTCCATATTTAGTATCTATGCTGGCATTAAATTTAAAACCTTTCGGTAATTTTTTTTCTACTATTTCTTTTCTTGTTTTCATTATACCCAAAATTATTATTTTGATATATTTTACAAAAAAGAATGTTATTCACTATACTTTGTCAAGTCAGGGAGACCAACTTTTTCGATAGCTTTTTTTGCCTTTTCAACTTTCTCAGGAAAAAGCACAACGTTACTGTATTTATTTAACGATTTATCAATACGCACAACTGGTATTTTCTTTTCGTTTAATTCTAATATAGTTTTCATATGTCAAATTTAATACTTTTTTTCTGAACAACGAAAGCTTCATAATCCTTACCTTTTTCGTACTGTTCCCATTCGCTTTTTGTTTGCCCAAATATTTTAAAGTCTTCTTTTACAATATCATAATATTTATTAATACCCATTCTATAAAGTCTCGTTCTTGCTGCTGTACTTCCAGTTGCATAAATAAAGGCGTCGGGAACTTTATCACAAAAGGAATAAATCGCAGCAACTACAGTTGCAAGAACTTTCTCACTATCGCCATTATCAGTTACTATTTTATCATCTATCTGTCCTGTAAGATAATCTCTATCTCCAAATGCAAGATTATACAGATTGTTTTGATAAATGAGTGAAAATTGTACAACCTTTTCTATTTTGCCTTTTTGCCCTTCGCTTAGAAAAGTAAAAAATGTTAGTTGATCATCTGATTTTAATTCATACCTATCAAGTTTCATATGTTAGCTTTGGTAAACCAAAAATAAGTTTTTATGCCTATTGAAATTTAGATTATTTGAATTTCAGTAAAGAAATTCAAACATCACCTCACCCCATCCTTCCCCTCCAACAAACTTTCCCCCATCAAAAACTCATCTACTTTTCTTGCGCATTCACGGCCTTCGCTTATGGCCCATACAACGAGTGATTGATTTGCCTAAAAATTAACGCTCAATTTTAAGTGCCCATCTAGCCCATCTGTTATTATTCTCATTAAAGTGGAGAGTCTAATATCGCTATTGTTGTTTTCAATTCTGGAGATATAATTTTTTGTAGTGCCGCATTTTTGTGCTAGCTGCTCTTGTGTCAAGTTTTTTTTCTTTCTTGCATCTTCGAGCATTACGCCAAGTTTAAAAGTTTGAAACCCTTGTTCGTAAGCATCTCTTTTCTTGGTACCAAGTTTTCCATATTTTTTATCAATATGGTCATCCCAAGAAACAATTTTATTATTTGATATTTTTTCTAATTTCATTAGAAGAAAAAATTTAGAATGTGAAAGTAAACAACTTTAATAAAAGCAAATTTTTTTAGGTAAAGACAAGTTCATTTTTAATGCTAATTATTTAAAAAGCATTAATTTATTTAAGGGGATTGAGGTGCCGATTTTTAAACATTAATTCTTATACTTTAAATTTAACTAACCAATCTTTTGTAAATTTTATATAATCACCTATGGGCATTTCATCAATTTCTGTAGTAGTATAAGTAGGGTGTAAGTTTGTAATTAAGTCTGCATTAAATTGATTGAAAGCATTCCAAATTTGACTTGCACTTGAAATAGTTTTTTTGGGAGAAATGTCTGAAAGCCAATTTCTAACTTTTAAGGTTAATGTTTTGGGGTCATTGTTGTGATTAGCTATATCTTGTCCTGCTATATCAGAAAGTACTTTTTGATAATGATATCTATCGGTTTCTAATATCAATGCCTTTTTAGTTTGTAATTTATTGCTTCCATATTCTGCGGCTCCAATATCTAATCCCAATTCGTAAGGCATATTAAAGCGTGGTAGTTCTCCTTTTTTTAATGCCTTACTTCTAGACAAGTCGTGAATACTATACTTGCAGTTTTTTATATGCTGCTTTATTTGATTTATACGAATTGTAGAAGAAGAAAGTGTTTGTGATAAGTTTGGCTCTAAGTCTAAATATAAAAGTACAAAGGTGAGGGTTCTTAATAATGGGGTATAATCTTTATCAAAAGGGCAGTTTATAAATACGTTTTTGTCGAAAGCCATATAAAACTAAATGTGAGTGTTTTGTTTTATGCAAATGTGAACGTATCTCTGATTAGTCCTGTTCTTTGATGAACAACTACTTCACCTGTTTTTCTTGCAGCAGTCTGTTTTGCAAAAGCAACAGCTGCTCTTTGTGTAGAAAAAGCTTTAACCGCATTAACACTCCCGTCAGGCACCACTACCCATTTTTCAGGTATCCCAGAAATAACATGGTACCTGCCTGAATGTACACTTTTTGCTCCTGTTGCAACGATTCGTCCAAGTGCTTTTGTATATAGTGATTTGTTTGCCATAGTCAAATATACAATTTATTTTAATTCCACTATTTTAATTTGTCTAAAACTAGCGTTAAAACAATTGAATTTTAGTTAAAAAGAATTACAGAGTAATTAAATATATTCTGCTATAAATTAAAATTTAAAGAAGTTTCTCAATTTCATCGCCCCCCATCCTTCCCCTCCAACAAACTCTCTCCCATCAAAAACTCATCTACTTTTCTGGCACATTCTCGCCCTTCGCTTATGGCCCATACTACAAGGCTTTGCCCACGGCGCATATCACCTGCGGTAAATATCTTGGCAATATTGGTTTGATAATCCTTTTCGGTGGCTTTTACATTTCCTCTTTCGTCAAACTCTATTTCTAATTGTGTAAGCAAGCCTTCTTTTTGTGGGTGTACAAAACCCATGGCAAGTAATGCAAGTTCGCAAGGAATTTCTCTTTCGGTATTTGTTATTTCTACAAAGCTTGCGGGCTTACCTTCTTCGGTTATCTTCCACTCAAGGTTTACAATTTTTATAGCCTTTAAATTTCCTTTTTCATCGGCTAAAAATTCTTTTGTGGCAGTTGCCCATTGTCTATTGGCACCTTCTTCGTGCGAGGAGGTTGTTTTTAAAATCATTGGGTATTGCGGCCAAGGCATGTAGGCTGTTCTACTGGTTGGGGGCATGGGCATTAGTTCAAATTGTGTAACGCTTTTTGCTTTTTGTCTGTTAGATGTGCCTACACAATCACTGCCTGTATCACCACCACCAATTACTACTACGTTTTTGTTTGTGGCCACAATCCCCTCCCCTTTGGAGAGGGTTAGGGTGAGGTTATTTGCACTATTTTGTTGCGTTAAAAACTCCATAGCAAAGTGCACCCCTTTTATTTTTCTGCCAGCAATATTTAAATCTCGTGGTATGGTAGAGCCGCCTGCTAAAACAATGGCATCGTATTCTCTTAGTAAATCGGTAATGCTAATATCAACTCCCACATTTGCATTACATCTAAATTCAATACCTTCTTCTTCCATAAATTTTATGCGCCTGTCTATCACCCATTTTTCTAACTTAAAGTCTGGAATACCATAGCGCAATAAACCGCCTGGTAAATCATCTCTTTCAAAAACAACAATGGTATGCCCTGCATAATTTAATTGTGCGGCTGCGGCTAATCCTGCTGGGCCGCTGCCTATTACGGCAATTTTTTTACCAGTGCGGTGTATATTTTTTTTGGCTTGTACAAAACCTTTATCAAATGCTATTTCAATAATATGTTTTTCTATTTCTTCAATGGCAATGGCTGGTTGGTTTATGCCTAGCACGCATGCACTCTCGCATGGGGCAGGGCAAATGCGCCCCGTAAACTCTGGAAAATTATTGGTAGAGCTTAATATTTCGTAAGCATTTTTCCATTCTTTTTTATACACGGCATCGTTAAACTCTGGTATTATATTCCCCAGCGGACAACCATTGTGGCAAAAGGGTACACCACAGTTCATGCATCTACCTGCTTGTTCGTTTAGCTTTTCATCTGTATATGGCAGTACGAATTCTTTATAGTCATTAAGCCGCTCTTCCACTTTTCTTTTTTGTGGTAGTTCTCGTGTGTGTTGTAGGAAGCCTGTTGTGTTGCCCATGTGTATAGTGTATGTAGTGCTATCTTGTAATCTCTAAAACCATCGAATTAAAAAGCTGTCAGACTGAGCTTGTCGAAGTCGGGTTAATCTTGAACGAAGCTTCTTTATAAATAGCACCGTCTTCGACAAGCTCAGACTGACATTAAAATAATTTGAACCTTTTTATATTATATTTTTTATACCTTCTCCTTCACCTTCTTCCACTCCAATACCTTCTTATAATCCTTCGGAAAAACTTTTACAAAATGCTGCAACTGATTTTCAAAATCGTTCAACACAAATTTTGCCACCGTACTTTTTGTATAATTAAAATGTTGCTCAATCATGCCTTGCAAAAATGTAGCATCTTCATTCGATAGCGGATCTATATCCACCATTTCTTTGTTGCATGCATTTGCAAACTCGTGTTGCACATCATATATGTATGCAATACCACCGCTCATACCTGCAGCAAAATTTCTGCCTGTTGTTCCGAGTATGATAACATTGCCACCAGTCATGTATTCGCAGCCATGGTCGCCAATGCCTTCTACCACTACATTTGCGCCGCTATTGCGTACCGCAAATCTTTCACCCGCTTTTCCTCTTATGAATGCATTACCACTGGTTGCACCGTAAAAAGCTACATTGCCAATAATGCTATTTTCCTCTGGTACAAAACCAGCATCGGCAGATGGATATACAATTAATTTTGCACCACTCAATCCTTTTCCAAAATAATCATTGGCATCGCCTTCTAATTCTAAGGTTATGCCTTTTGTATTGAACGCTCCAAAACTTTGTCCTGCAGTACCATTAAATTTTATATGTATTGTATCATCTGGCAAACCTTCTGCCTTATACAATTTTGTAATTTCGTTAGATAAAATGGTACCAACGGTTCTGTTTGTATTTTTAATATTAAATGTTGCAAAAGATTTTTCTTTATTTTCTAAAGATGATTTTGCTGCGGCTATCAATTTCCAATCCAATACATTTTCCATTTCATGGTCTTGCTTTTCTACATTATAAAGCTCTGTAAATGCAGATGAAGGTTGTTTGAAAAGTATCGGCGACAAATCGATTTTACTATATTTCCAATGTTCAATATTCTCTTTTTGTACCAAACAATCTACCTGCCCTACCATTTCATTTACCGTTTTAAAACCAAGCTCAGCCATTATTTCACGCAGCTCCTCTGTTAAAAATTTAAAGAAATTTACAACATGTTCTGCATCGCCGGTAAAGCGTTTTCTTAATTCGGGGTCTTGTGTAGCAATACCAACTGGGCAAGTATTCAAATGGCATTTGCGCATCATAATACAACCTTCTACCACGAGTGCAGCGGTGGCTACGCCCCATTCTTCTGCACCGAGCAATGTTGCAATGGCAATATCTCTACCAGTTTTCATTTGCCCATCTGCTTGTAAAACCACACGGCTGCGCAATTTATTTTTTACCAAAGTTTGGTTGGCTTCTGCCAAACCAAGCTCCCATGGTAAGCCCGCATGTTTGATAGAACTGATGGGCGATGCACCAGTACCTCCATCATGACCAGCAATTAAAATTACATCTGCTTTTGCTTTTGCTACACCTGCGGCAATAGTGCCTACACCAGCTTTACTTACAAGCTTTACATTTATTCTTGCTGCACGATTTGCATTTTTTAAATCGAAAATAAGTTGTGCTAAATCTTCAATAGAATAAATATCATGATGCGGTGGTGGAGAAATTAATCCCACACCCGGTGTGGCATGTCGTACTTTTCCAATCCAATCATCTACTTTGTAGCCAGGCAATTGTCCGCCCTCGCCAGGCTTTGCACCTTGCGCCATTTTTATTTGTAACTCATCTGCTTCGGTCAAATACAAACTCGTTACACCAAATCTTGCCGAAGCAATTTGTTTGATAGCCGAACGCATATTATCTCCATTGGGTAATGTTGAGTAACGACTTTCATCTTCTCCGCCCTCACCAGTATTGCTTTTACCACCAAGCTTGTTCATAGCAATTGCTAGTGTGGTATGCGCTTCCCAGCTAATGCTACCAAAACTCATGGCGCCAGTAGCAAAACGTTTGTAAATATTTTCTGCAGGCTCTACTTCATCAATAGAAATAGCAGGGCGTGTATATTTAAAATTAAATAAACTCCTTAGCGTTGCTGCTCTTTCGCTTTGGTCGTTTACGTGTTTAGAATATTTTTTAAATATATTGTAATCATTCATTCTTGTAGAATATTGCAAGAGATGAATGGTGGTTGGATTAAACAAATGAAATTCACCTTTGCGTTTCCATTGATACACCCCACCAACAGGGAGTCTATCGTTGGGCATTGTTTTTTTACTAAACGCTACATAATGTTTTGCCAGAGCTTCTTTGGCAAGCCCATCAAGGGTTACACCTTCTATGCGACTAACAGCGCCGATAAAATAATTATCCACTACATTTTTATCCAGACCAAGTATTTCAAAAATTTGTGCGCCTTGGTAAGATTGCAAAGTAGAAATACCCATTTTCGAAAAAACTTTTAGCAAACCATCGCACACCGCTTTTATATAATTTTTTCGTAAATCTTCCCACTCCAAATTTGTTTGCAACGCACCATTGGTTTTCATGTTTCGTATAGATGCCATAGCCAAATATGGATTGATGGCTGTAGCACCAAAACCAATTAAACAGGCGAAGTGATGCACTTCCCACACATCGCCAGCTTCTACCACAATGCCAACTTGCCCACGCAAACCTTTTTCAATAAGATAGTGATGCACGGCCGATGTAGCCAATAAAGTTGGAATGGCTGCATGGTCGCTATCAACCGCTCTGTCACTTAGTATCAATACTTCAAATCCGTCGTATACGGCATCTTCTGCATAGCGGCACAATCTTTCTAAACCGAGTTTTAATGAGCCCTCTTTTCCATCTGCACGAAAATATGTTTGCAATGTTTTGCTTTGAAATTTGCCAGTATCAATGCTACGCAATTTTTCCAATTCTTTACTAGTAAGTATCGGATGCTTCAATGCAACGGTATGACAGTCTTCTGGCTTTTCTTCTAACAAAGTACCATTGTTTCCTACAAAAGATGCGAGGCTCATTACCAATCTTTCTCTTATTGGGTCAATAGGTGGATTGGTAACTTGTGCAAATAATTGTTTAAAATATGAACTGATGTGTTGTGGAATATCGCTAAGCACAGCCAATGGCGTGTCCGTTCCCATGGAGCCAATGGGTTCTTTACCATCCAATGCCATTGGTTTTAAAATGGTATCAATATCTTCGGTAGAATATCCAAATGCTTTTTGATATTTTAAAATAGACGCATCGGTTAAGTGCGTAAATGCCACACGTGGTTCTTCTATTTCTTCTAAACGAATTTTATATTTGTTTAAATAATCTGCATAA
>JAYVID010000191.1:0-13962 GCA_043770525.1 Ferruginibacter sp. | reverse complement strand
GCAAGCAGGGTAGCCAGGTGCAGGACGTATGCCACTGTATTCTTCTTTTATTAATTGCTCATTTGTAAGTTGCTCATCTTTTTCGTAACCCCAATAATCTGTTCTTGTTTTTTTGTGCAATACTTCTGCAAATGCTTCTGCAAAACGATCTGCCAATGCTTGTAAAATTATTTTGTTGTAATCATCTTGTGCATCATCAAATTTTTTGATGTGGGGTTCTATGCCTTCGATGGTAACAGAAAAAGCACCCATAAAATCCGAAGCCCCCTGTCCCCCGAGGGGGGAACTTAGATTGTTAGTTTCTTTAATACTCGGTTGCTGTTTTAAATTTGTTAATATCAGTTCTAAAGTTTTATCAGTTTTAAATAAAACATCATCATTGGTAAAACGAATAACTTTAAATCCTTTGCTATTCAACCATTCAGTTCTTATTAAATCTGATTCTTTATTTTCAGGAAGTTGATGTATTGAGCCATCAATTTCTATTACCAATCTTTTATCCAAACAAACTAAATCTGTAATATAATTTCCAATGATATGTTGTCTTCTAAATTTATAACCTTCTAATTTTTTAGACTTTACTAATTCCCACAAAGCTGCTTCTGCATCTGTAGGTTTGTTTCTATGGTTAAGTGCAAACTCTTTCAATAAAGGATAAGATATTGGGTCCGCCCATTGGTATCCGAAGCCCACACTTTCCTCCCCTTCACTCAAAGAAGTTGCCCCCTCTATCTCTCCGCCATTTGGCGGAGGAAGAATGCTAGAAGAAATTAGCGAAGATGGTTTTATAAAATCAGCTAATGATAAATTTGGTTGTCCCTCAGCCTTTTTAATTTGTTGGCGTAAAAATTGGAGAGGTACAAGTCCTCCCCTTTCGGGGGAGTTAGAGGGGGCTATAATAACAGTATCAGCCGCAGTTCTCTCCGCCTCCCAAAAACCAATCACCCCCTTTGCATTCAACCACTTTTCATCTATAATTTGTTTCAATAAAACTTTTGCATCGTTGTACAATTCCGTAGCTTGTTTGCCCACTACTTCATCCGTTAATATTTGTGGAAACTTACCATGCAATTCCCATGCAATAAAAAATGGTTGCCAATCTATGTACTCCGCTATTTCTGCTAAATCATAAGTATCGAAAACTTTTGTACCAGTAAATGTTGGTGGCACAGGCGTATAATTTTCCCAATCTATTTTTGCTCCATTGTTTTTTGCATCATCATATTTTTGATATTGCTTAGCAGTACGTTTATTTGCAAAATCTGTTTTAAGCGTTTCGTATTCAGTTTTTATATTTCCTAAAAAATCAGGTTTCGTTTCTTTGTTTAGCAAACTACCTGCTACTGTTACGCTGCGGCTAGCATCTAATACATGCACTACGCCATGCTCATACTCAGGTGCAATTTTTACTGCTGTATGCATACGGCTCGTAGTAGCACCACCAATCAATAAAGGAATATCCATTTTCAACCTCGTCATTTCTTTTCCAATGTGTACCATTTCATCAAGCGATGGCGTTATCAATCCACTCAAACCAATAATATCTACATTATGCTTTTTTGCTTCGCTTAATATTTTATCTGCAGATACCATCACACCCAAATCTATAATATCATACCCATTACAACCCAACACCACACCCACAATATTTTTCCCAATATCATGTACATCGCCTTTTACGGTTGCCAATAATATTTTTGCTGCACCTGCACTTTCTTCATTTATTGTGCCTGCTGCTAGATGTGCATTTTTTCTATCTTCTTTTTCTTGCTCTATAAATGGCGTAAGCACTGCCACCGCCTTCTTCATTACCCTTGCACTTTTTACCACCTGTGGCAAAAACATTTTTCCTGCACCAAACAAATCTCCTACTATATTCATACCATCCATCAGTGGGCCTTCTATTACCTCAAGCGGTCTAGTATAAGCAAGTCTAGCCTCTTCTGTATCAGCATCTATATAATCTGTAATACCATTTACAAGTGAGTGTGCCAATCTTTTTTGCACTGTTTCATCTCTCCATCTTTCATCTTTTACAATTTCTTTTCCTTTAGCTTTTACGGTTTCTGCAAAATTTATTAATGCCTCGGTAGCCTCGTTTTTGTCATTGTTTTTATTCAACAATACATCTTCACACAATTGTTTCAAGGTAGGTTCTATATCATCAAATATAACCAACTGCCCTGCGTTTACAATACCCATATCCATACCTGCTTGTACTGCATGGTACAGAAAAACACTGTGTATCGCTTCTCTTACATGGTCGTTTCCTCTAAACGAAAACGAAACATTACTCACACCACCACTCACTTTCACAAGCGGCATCAATTTTTTTATTTCTCTTGTGCCTTCTATAAAATCTACCGCATAATTATTGTGCTCTTCAATACCTGTAGCCACTGCAAAAACATTGGGATCAAAAATAATATCCTGTGCAGCAAAGCCTACTTGCTCAGTAAGTATTTTATATGCTCTATGACAAATTTCTACTTTACGTTCTTTGGTATCTGCTTGGCCCACTTCATCAAACGCCATTACTACTACAGCAGCACCAAAACTCCTACAAATATGTGCTTGCTCTATAAATTTAGCTTCGCCTTCCTTCATCGAAATAGAATTCACAATACATTTTCCTTGCACACATTTTAGCCCTGCTTCTATAATTTCAAATTTAGAAGAGTCAATCATTATCGGAATTTTTGCAATATCCGGTTCAGCTTGCACAAGGTTTAAAAACGTAACCATTGCCTCTTTTCCTTCAAGCATGGCATCGTCCATGTTGATATCAATAATCTGTGCACCGCCTTCTACTTGCTGCCTTGCTACAGATAATGCTTCTTCGTATAAGCCATCTTTTATGAGCCTTGCAAATTTTTTGCTACCTGTTACGTTGGTACGTTCACCTACGTTTATAAAGTTTGTTTCAGGACGAACAATTAGTGGTTCTAAACCGCTTAGTCGTAGGTATGGTTGTATTGTATTCATTTTCTTTTTTTGTTTACAAGCAGAAGTCCCTTGATTGAACTTCAGTGGTAAGTTTATCCTGAGTTTATCGAAGGGCTCCGTTCAAATTCAGTTTTTCAATTGAACTTTTATCGACTGCTCGAATAATTTCATTTTTTAGATTTCCGAGACGCTGTCTCGGATTTTTCTTTTTTTTATATCTTCTCTTAACTTTCTCTCTTTGCTATTCCAAAAACATTTATCTGTTACTCTCTTGTATAAGTTTTAATATTTGTTTTTCAGGAAAAAATACTTTGTACTTGCTTGCAAATATTTGTTTATTCCCTTTTCCTAAAGTATATTTTATGGTACTTTCTTTTTTGTTTTTACAAAGGATTATACCAATTGTTTTATTTTCTTCTGCATCTTTTATTTCTTCGTCGTAATAATTTACATACATCTGCATTTGTCCAAGGTCTTTATGTTGCAGTGTTCCTATTTTCAAATCTATTAATACAAAGCATCGTAAAATTCTATTGTAAAAAACCAAATCAATGCTGTAATCATCCCCATCCATTTTTATTCGTTTCTGTCTATCTACAAACAAGAATCCTTTACCAAGTTCCAATAAAAATCCTTGCAATTTATTTATGATGGCTTGTTCAAAATCACTTTCAGAATAAAAATCTTTTTCATGCAGGTCTAAAAACTCTAGTATATACGGATCTTTCACCGCATCAGAAGGCTTTTGTATTACCTGCCCTTTCTTTCCAAGCTCTTTCACTTTTGCTTTATCTCTACTAAGTGCAAGTCGTTCAAATAATGCACTTTCGTATTGTCGTTGCAATTCTCTTTTACTCCAATTTTCAGCAACAGATTCTATTTCGTAAAACTTTCTTTCAATGTTATTCTCAATTTTGATTAGCATTACATAATGCGTCCAAGAAAGTTTAAAGGGTGATAAACTCAATTTCCGAGCCAGTGGCTCGGATTTTATAATCACCTCAGATTTCCGAGGCACTGCCTCGGATTTTGTACCTCTTTTCAATTTCCGAGCCAGTGGCTCGGATTTCTGATTTTTACTAATATGCTTTAAATAATCTTCTTTATACACTACATAAAACTTACGCATATTTTCTAAATTATCTACCGAAAAGCCCTTGCCTAGTGAGGTTGTAAGTTTAGTAGATAAATTTATTAATGTTTCTTTTGCGTAACTAGCTCTATTACTACCTTGTTGTTCATGCTCTACAATTAATCTTCCTACATGAAAATATGTTTCTGTAAGTGTAGTATTGGCAATAACATACAACTCACGCTTGCTTTGTTCTACAAGCGTTTTTATATTTTTAAAAAGTTGTATGGTTGTTATTTTTGCCATGTTAGTTTTACATTTTCAAATATCCGAACCAGTGGTTCGGATATTTATATTTTTCAATTTCCGAGGCACTGCCTCGGAAATTCATTTTTATTTTTCTATCAACTCAGGCATTACCCTCGGTTTAAAATTTTTCACATTATCTGCAATATGTTTTATATGGTCAGGTGTAGTACCGCAGCAACCACCTACAATATTTAGCCAACCTTCTTTAGCCCACTCTTCAATAATATGTGCTGTTTCATGTGGTTGCTCATCGTACTCACCAAAAGCATTTGGCAAACCTGCATTTGGATATGCAGAGGTAAAGCACCCTGCTATTTGCGAAAGTTCTTCTACATGAGGCCTCATTTCTTGTGCACCCAAAGCACAATTAAGCCCTATGCTTAGTGGGTTTGCATGCATTACCGAAATGTAAAATGATTCTAACGTCTGTCCACTTAATGTACGTCCCGAGGCATCTGTAATTGTACCCGAAATCATTATTGGCAAAGCCCCCCTGCCCTCCGAAGGGGGGTTCTGAAGTCCGTAATTTTTTAAAATACTTTTTTCAATTTCAGAGTTCATAGTCCCCCCTTTGGGGGGATTTAGGGGGGCTGTTTTTATAGCATAAATCGCCGCCTTTGCATTTAATGTATCAAAAATAGTTTCAATCAAAAGTATATCCACTCCACCATCAATTAATCCACGTATTTGCTCAGTGTATGCCTCCGCTACTTCATCAAAAGTAACGGCTCTAAAACCAGGGTTGTTTACATCAGGCGAAAGTGAAAGCGTTTTATTTAATGGCCCAATAGCACCTGCTACAAAACGTGGTTTATCAGGGTTCATTGCGGTATATTTATCAGCTGCAGCTCTTGCACACTTTGCAGATGCTACATTTAGCTCATACGCCAATGCTTGCATATCATAATCTGCTTGGGCAATAAGTGTACTGCTAAAGGTATTTGTTTCTATAATATCTGCACCTGCTTCCAAATACAATTCGTGTATGCCTTGTATAATGTCGGGCTGTGTAATGCTAAGCAAATCATTGTTACCTTTTACATCAGTATGCCAATCTTTAAATCGTTCGCCTCTATAATCGGCTTCTTCCAATTTGTGGCGCTGTATCATAGTACCCATAGCACCATCAATAATAAGTATTCTTTCTTTTAATATTTCTCTAATATCCATATACAATTTTTCTATTCTTTTAAAAAGTAGTTACGTAAAATATATGATTGGCTATTGAAACGATTTGCAAATCTGCACGAAGATTATTTTGGCAGAAAATGTATTTCGTTTATTAGTTCAATCTTTTGTAAAATGTGCGTAGGTGAACAATAAACAAATCTTGCTTCGCACAAGTGCAAATGTACGCTATGAAAGGTTTATTGCAAAATGAATTTTGAAAATTTATTCGCTACGAAGCGGTTATATAATTTTCTACAGGAATACGGTTGGTAATACTTTTTGCCAAGGTCATTTCATCAGCATACTCGAGCTCCCCACCAAATGCAATACCACGGGCAATGGTAGTAATTTTTACAGGTATATCTTTTAGTTTTCTACCAATGTAATATATAGTAGTATCGCCTTGTATATTCGGGTTAAGTGCAAAGATTACTTCTTCTATCGCTTCATCTTTTATACGCTGCACTAGGGCATCTATAGTAAGTTGGTCAGGACCAATACCATCTAGTGGAGAAATAATACCCCCGAGTACATGATACAATCCATTAAATTGTTGGGTATTTTCTATGGCAATTACATCTCTAATATTTTCTACTACACAAATAAAATTTTGTTTGCGAATGGTATTATTGCAAATATCACAAATGGCAGTATCAGAAACATTATAACACTTTTTACAAAATTTTATTTCGTTGCGCATTTTGGCGATAGTGCTGCTAAACATATCTACCTCTTGTGCATTTTGTTTTACCAAATGCAACACCAAACGTAAGGCTGTTTTTTTGCCAATCCCTGGTAATTTGGCAAATTCGTTTACGGCGTTTTCAATAAGTTTTGATGAAAATTGCATGGGTGCAAAAATAGTAAATTGTTGTATTGATAAATTGTTTAATTGTTGATTATATTAAACAGGCTTACAATTGAATTAGAAAATAATTACACGATAAAAGCTAGTTGAGAATTGTTAATACTTTTAATCGAAAAATTTACAAATTAATATCCCTTTCATTTTCCCAATCTGCTTTCACATTAAGTTTTTGTGGCAGAGTGACGGCAGTTTCGGGCTGTAGTTTTTTAGTATAATTTCCGGGTGTCCACACACCGTTTTTATCTGTGTCGTACAAAATTCTTATGCCATACTCGCCCGGTGTAAACATTGTGCTGCTCCATTCTTTACCTATAATAGGATAGGCGTATTTTATGATATCGCCGTTTAAAAATTGCAATACTGGATTCTTTTTCAAATCAAGATCATTAAAACGTAATGTAAGCTTTCCATAATCTTCTACACGTTTTGTATTAAAACGAATAGTATCATTTTTTACCAACCTCAACCCTGCAGAATCTTTTACTGCTGCTGTATCTATTATTAATACTAGTGAAGCATCTGCTTGCCATTTATAATCAAGTATTATTTTTTTTGCAGTACTATCTTTTGAAAACTTTACAGCTCTCAATTTTTTAAAACTAGTGTCTGTTATATAAATTTTTGTACTATCTATAAATTTTAAAGCATTATTAAAATTTATTTCTATTGGCTCAAATAAATCATGAGCTGCTTGCAATGTAGTAGTAACTTTTAATTTCTTATCTAAATTATTTCTTGTAGTAGTGGTTGTAGTAACAACAGGCTTTTCTTTTTCCTCCGAATATGCATACAATGTTATCTCATTGCCACTTGTAGGATTTACATCAGTATTTAAAAAAGCGAAAGCCTCACTTTTTGAGTTATATGTTTTGCCGCCATCCCCATCTTTTAATGCATATATTTTAAACGATGCATTGGGTAAGTTATTAAATTCAAAACTACCATCGCCTTGTAGCTTAGCAATGTAATTGGGTTTCTTTTTTGCTACTGTACTATCCACTGCATTTTTATATAGCATTACCAACATTGTACTATCTATACCGCCACTTTCTGCCATTATTACTTTGCCTGTAATGGATAAAGAATCCAATGTATTTCCTGTGGAAAAGGTATAAGATAAATTTTTGTACACATTACCTTCGTTTGCATCTTTTATGGCATCACCAAAGTTTACTGTATAAGTTGTATTTTCTAAAAGGGTATCTCTAAATTTTATCGTTACACTTCTTGGGTTAGAGGTGATAGTAGGGTTTTTAATTTGAAGTGGTGATACAATTAAGTTTTGTTGTAGATCTTGAACATCTATATATTCATTAAACTCAAGTGTAATTTTGTTGGTTTTTACATTACGACTTCCATTTACAGGATTAGCTTTTACTAGCTTTGGTGCTAGTGTATCTTTTGGCCCTCCTGTGGGTAAGCCTATTTGTGCGCAACCACCTGTAAACAAAGACATCGTAATAAAAACCAATGCCGCAATACCATAAAATACATTTACACGTAGTTTCATCCTGTATAGTAATAATTTCTTCAAAAATAACATCTAAATGTCAACTCTTTAAAATAATATTGCAATAGAATGTTATAATTGGTTTTTGTGCTAAAAATATTCAAAACAAAAACCTTAACTATTCAAATTACGTCTTAAAAATAAAACACACAGTTATGAAAAAAATCCTCATGCTTTTAGTAGCATTTGCTATTACACAAATTTCTTTTGCGCAGGCTTATGATGGCACTGTAGATTATCTTAAAAAAAGCCAAGCCGCTGTAATTGTAGAATACAAATACCCACAAGAAACAGTAGAGAAAACTTTGAAAAACAAACTAGAATTACTAGGTTTAAAAGTAAAAAGTACCAAAGGTTTTTTAGTAGCTTATAATGCCGTTATTGGAAGCATTACCAGCAACCAAATGGAATATGCTTTTCAAGTGGATAGAAAAAGTAAGCGTGAAAAAGAAACTACTGTTATTTCTATGGTGATGAATGTAAACGATGTAAATGTTACGGCAGATAATACAGTAAAAGCAAAAGAGTTTTTAAATGAATTAGCCGCACCTATTGATGCCATGAATGTAGACAATATGGTAGCAGACCAAAATGTGGTGCTAGAAAAAGCTCAAAAGAAAAGTAAAAATCTACAAGACGATATTGCTAGCTTAGAAAAAAAGATACGCAACTTGCAAGATGATTTAGCTAAAACTAGAAGAGACCAAGAGGAGCAAACAAAAGAAGTTGCTCGCCAACAAGAAATTTTAAACACAATAAAGGCCAAGAAGAAGTAAGAAGTGTGAAATAACTATTGCTCTGATTTTAAAAAAACATGTTATGCTTTAAAGTTATAACATTTTTTTTTGTTTAGTCCAATAAAATATGACTAAATCCTTTAAATACAAAATCTAAAGAGTATTAAGAGTTTTATTTATTTAATAAAATTTATAATCCACACCTCTTACTTGGGTAAGCAAGGTAGCAGGAGCATCTAATATTTTTGCGGCATTGCTTGGTGTTGGTGTTACAGGACTATTTGCTTTTATATAAGTTTTCAAAACTTGGTGTAAAGTATAGGATGTATTTTTCCCTTCTTTTACACCTTTAATTCTACACAACATATCTTCTGGGTCGCCTTCTCTTTCGCAAGCACAAATACGATATACTTTTTCTTTATCAAAAGCTGCTCCATTTACTGTTATACTTTGCACTCTTTTTCCTTTTTTTTCATAAGCTTTAAATTGTACCTCCATACCTTTAAACTTTACTACCCACCCTCCAAAGCGTTCTGATGCGTTAGCTGCAAATACATTGTTCAATTCTTTTTCTAACCAATCCCACATTTGTTTGCCTGTAATTTTTGCAGTTCTTACGGTACTATCTACTGGTAACATATCGAAAATATATCCCTCTGTAATAGGAATATTACCTGTATGATCTGGCGTACTTCGTGGCGGACAAAATCTAAAACCATTTGATAAAACAATATCAACTTCACTTTTCATTTGACTATGTATGGCATCCAAAATAAGTGTATCTATTGTATTTTCTACAACAAAATAACGATATAACGGACTGGTACTATAGCCAACTATATTATTTATCATTTCTTTAAATGGCTGCTCATTGGCTTTTACAATACTACTTACTTTTGCATCAGCTACATATTTATTTGAGTTTATTTCTACCAATTGGTATTGATCATTTATTACCTTCCCATTTTCTATTGTTAAATCTAGCTTGCCAACAAAAGAACCAAATGCACCTGGCTCCACAACTTTTGCATATTTACATTGAATAGGTACCCTAACCCTTTCGTGTGTGTCGCCACCAAAAATATAATTTACACCTTCGCATTGCGGTAAATTGGCCAAATGTATTTGTTGTGATAAGCCAAGATGCGCAATAACGATTATGTAAGCACATTGCTCTTGATTTTTTAAGACATCTACATAGTGTGCAAGATTTTCTTCTGCTGGCGTATAAGTAATGCCTTTGCTGTATAAAGGAGATTGACGTATCGGCACTAAAGGATCTGTGTAACCTAGGAAACCAATTTTTATACCATTTGTATGCCAAATATGATAGGGTTGAAAAATGAGTTCTCCTTTTTTACCTTCACCTACATCATGGTACATATTGGCACAAATTTTTGGTGCATTTAAGGAGCCAAGTAAAGTTTGCATTGCCTTTTTATAATACACTACTTCCCAATTTCCGGGTAAATACAAATCGTAGTTTAGGGAATTTAAAATTGGTACCAAGGCTTTACCTGTAGTTTTTACAGACAGTTCGCTACCCTGAAACATATCGCCGGTATCTAACACAAATGTATTGGGATTATTTTTTCTTTGTTTTTTTAAATAAGTGGCTAAATGAGCATAGCCGCCTGTTTTGCGAAAAACAGCTTTGTCTTTTTCCCAAAATAATTCATCGTGTGGGTACAACTGGCAATGCACATCGGTAGTTTGTAATATAGAAAGTGTAAAATTTTTATTGTTAGCTGCATCGCCATTTGCATCTATATCACTTATTACATTTGTTTCTACTTCTTTGTTATTAGCTAAGCTAGCAATTGGTGCTAAAACACTAGCTCCAAAACCAAGGGCTGAAATATTTTTTATAAAACTTCTTCTATTATTATGATTGTTTTCCATTTATTTTTTACTGTTTTTTTTCTTTAAATCTGCAATGGGTTGATATGGTCCAAATTTGTGTTGGATTGTAGAAAAAGAATCTGCAAAAGGACCAAACGGATGGTCTACTGGCTTCTCAGATATTTTTGGCCAATCTTTACTTAAGTCTTTTGATGGCCGTGGTTGAGCATTTACAAAAGCTGCAATGTCCCAAGCTTCTTCGTCGGTTAACTGTGGTGTTTTAAAGGTTGCTCCTTGTGGCATATTGTATTTTATATAACCTGCAAGCCTACTTATTCTAAACAAACCTGCACCTGAATTGTATGAATTGTTGCCCCATAAAGGTGGGTAAGTATATTCTATTTTGTCTAGTGCTAATTGCCCTTGACCTTCGGGCTGATGGCAGCTTGCACATTTTGTAGCATACAATGCTTTACCGTTTGTTGCATTAGCTTCACGATTTAAATATGCCAAATCATAAATGCCACTGGCTTTTGCTTTTTCACCTTTTTTTACACTGCTACCTATGTATTCAATATATGCTTTTATGGCTTGCATTTCTTTCTTACTAGTGTCTAAGGCTTTACCATTGAGGCTTCTTTCAAAACAATCGTTAATGCGTTTATAAATATTTTCTTGAGCACCACTTCTTGCTCGGTATTTTGGATAGGTAGAAAAAACAGAGCCATAATTATTGCCCCAAGCTTTTGTACCTGCTTCGAGGTGGCAATTTTGGCAATTCATTCCATTGGTTATTTGCATCACAGTTCCTTTTGGGCCAAAATATTTTGCTGT
This sequence comes from Ferruginibacter sp., assembly GCA_043770525.1. GTDB lineage: Bacteria > Bacteroidota > Bacteroidia > Chitinophagales > Chitinophagaceae > Ferruginibacter. The sequence continues at coordinate 2,674 of JAYVID010000191.1, read as the reverse complement.
GTGTGCTATTAAATCTTGCCCATAATTTAATTGTTGTATTTGTACACTATCATTTATATCATTTATAGATTTAGCACTCCAAAAGCTATTGTATTCTTCTTGTTTTTTAAATTCAATTTTTAATGAATCAGCCATTGCTTGTTTTGCCAATGCTTCTGCTTTGCGTTTTGGTGCATCGTTAATGTATTGTTGAATATCTCCACTATAAATTATCAGGGGTATTAAAAATAAAAATAACACTACCATAGCAATGATAGTGTTTATTAATTTTGAAATGAGGGTAATATACTTTTCCTCTGAAGGATTATTATTGAGCATACCTATAATTTTAATGCGGTAATTTTTCTTTAAAAAAACCATATACCCAAGTGCCAACTATTGCACTTAAAAATGTAACAATGACAACTAAAAAACCACTTCCCATTTGTGCAAACAATGGCCCTGGACAAGCTCCTGTAATAGCCCAACCTATTCCAAAAATTAAAGCTCCAAAAATATTACCCTTACTAAATTTTTTATCTTCAAAAGTAATGGTTTCACCACTAAAGGTTTTACTTTTAAATTTCTTTATAAGCTGTATCGATATTATTCCTACTATTACAGCAGTACCTATAACACCATACATAAAAAAACTATCTAGGTGAAACATTTCTTGAATGCGAAACCAACTAATGATTTCTGCTTTTACGAATACGATGCCAAAAGCAATACCGACTATTAAATATTTTACGTATTTCATTTTTATGCTAATAATTTAAAAATTAGAGGAAGAATATAATTGGCAGATATAAAACCACCTGCCATAAAACAACAAGTAGCTACTAATGATGGCCACTGTAAATTTGACAAACCCATAATAGAATGACCACTAGTACAACCACCTCCATAACGAGTACCAAACCCAATTAAAAAACCACCAAATACAAAAAAGAAAAGTCCTTTTAATGTAAATATGTTTTCAGTGCTAAAAATTTGTACAGGTAATACTGTAGAAAAATCTGTAATGCCGTAAGTGGCCAATGTAGTTTTTGTAGCTGCCGAAACAATTATTTCGTTAGGGTTGGTTAAAAATTGAGCAGCAATTATGCCGCCTATTATTACACCTACTACAAATACTAAATTCCAAATTTCTTTTTTCCAATCGTATTGAAAGAAAGGGATTTTTGCAGGCACACACATAGCACATATGTGACGCAGAGAGGAGGATATTCCAAATGTTTTATTTCCTATTAGCAATAATGTTGGTACTGTTAATCCTATCAAAGTGCCTGCTACTGCCCAATGCCAAGGTTGTTTAATCAATTCTATAATATTCATATTTGTGTCTTTATTATTCTATATTTTTCATCGTAAGAAACTATTTCTTGTAATATTGTTATTTCTATCTCTGTTTTACTAACAATAATTATTTCAGAAAAATTTGTGTTCATACTAACATTTTGAACACCATCTATTGCTAAAAATTTGTTAGAAACAGTATCCATACAACCATTGCATGTAATGCCTTGAAAGTGGTACAAGTTGACTTGGTTTAAAACGTTTTTTTGAAATTCAATAAACAACTCAGTGCCTGCTCTGGGTTCTATTGAAATGGTAGATACTGCTATGGATTTAATTATAAAAGCTGCTCGAAACAATTGTTGATACTCTACTAAACTTCCGCCGTAAGGAGGCCCAACCTCAAATGCTCTATTGAAAAGTAAACCAACTAGCTTTCCATTGTCTGCCAATAGTTGGTGCATTTTCCAAACATATTTTTGACGCATAGTTGGGGGCAAAGCACAGAAAAAAGTTTGCTCAATAATATAATCGTAACTACCTACATGTTCAAAAAAATCGCCTAGTACAACTGTAATATTTTCATTGCCTGTAAATTTTTGGTTTAGATTTTCTACTAATAAAGGGGCAATATCAATTACAGTAATATTAGTAAAACCTTGTTGCAAAAGGTACTCAGCTTCATAAGTATTGCCACAACCTGGGATAAGAATTTTTGCTTGTTTGTTTTGTATTGTATCAAAGTAGTTTTTAATGGGTGGAGACACTTCACCTAAATCCCAACCTGTTGTATTACTTTTATATTGGTTGTTCCAATAAGTAGCATCCAATGGTCTTTCGCATTGCACCACACAGCAAGCTGTATCCGTTTTGTTATTATTACTATCCATTATTTATCTTTACTAGTGTTAATGCCAATATTTTTTCATTCAATTTGAAATTTTATTTATTAAGCCATTACTTTACTTTGGCATACAAAATCTGTTTTTGGTATGGCTGTTTTTGCAATAGCTGCAAAACCACCTTCAATTTCGGTAAAGTTTCTGTAGCCTCTAGCTTGCAAAATACTTGCTGCTATCATGCTACGGTAGCCGCCTGCACAATGCAAATAAAAATGTTCGTCTGTATTCACATTATTTGCCCAATCATTAATATCTGCTAAAGGTCTGCTATAAGCTTCGTCCACATGCTCGGCAGCATATTCGCTAGGTTTACGAATATCAATCACTTTGTTTTCTCCAATTTTTACTTCAATGGCAAATTGCTCTGCAGTAATTCTGTTTACTGTATCAATTTCTTTGCCTGCATTTTTCCAAGCTTCAAAACCACCTTGCAAATGGCCAAAAATATTATCAAAGCCAACTCTTGCAAGTCGTGTAACCGTTTCGGCTTCCAT
>JAYVID010000190.1:0-11548 GCA_043770525.1 Ferruginibacter sp. | reverse complement strand
AACCGACGGTGAGGCACGTAACTTTGCCGCTTCTATAATAAAAATGTAAAGTAGTAGTTACGAGTTTCGGGTTATGGGGTTACGGGTTTATAAACTTTTAACCTACCACTATTAAATCCAAAACTATATTTTAAACAATAAAAAATAAGCAATTTATATAAATGGAACTTTTAGCAATTAACTGGAGTAATGTAGGCTCTCAAATTTTACAACTCATTTTATCTCTCTCAATATTAGTAGCAATACACGAATTTGGGCATTACATTACAGCTAAATGGTTTAAATGTAAAGTAGAAAAATTTTATCTTTTTTTTGATCCTTGGTTTTCACTATTTAAAAAGAAAATTGGAGAAACAGAATATGGTATTGGCTGGTTGCCTCTAGGAGGCTATGTAAAAATTGCTGGCATGGTAGATGAAAGTATGGATAAAGAACAAATGAAGCAACCACCTCAACCTTGGGAGTTTCGTAGCAAACCAGCATGGCAAAGATTAATTATTATGCTTGCTGGTGTTACAATGAATATATTGTTGGCATTTTTTGTTTATGCAATGGTATTGTTTGTATGGGGAGAAGAAAAAATTCAAAACGATTCTGTAAAAAATGGTATTTATTGTGCAGATAGTTTGTTATTAAAATATGGTTTTGAACATGGTGATAAAATTGTATCGCTCAATGGGAAAACAGCAAAATATTTTGATGATATTCCTGCTGAATTTATTGTATCGGACAGTGTAATGGTAGATAGAAATGGAGTGCAAAAACAAATAAACTTGCCAAAAGATTTATTAGGCCAGCTTGCAGTACTTAAAAAGAAAGGTGTTGGATTTATTGAAATACGATTGCCAGCAATGGTTGGAGATATATCTGATAAATCGTTCGATACGCTCAATGCAAAAAAAGCAGGTATTAAATCGCTTGATAAAATTATATCTATAGATTCTGTACCTGTTAATTTTTACAATGAAATAGGTGCAATGCTTCAACAGAAAAAAAATGCGTTGGTTAAATTTGAAGTAGAAAGAAATGCAGTAAAACAAGTTGTAGAAGTAAAAGTAAATGGGGAAGGTAAAATTGGAATTGTTTCTATAGATGAAAATGTGATGGATAGCCTGCACCTTGTAAAAGTAGATACATTTAAGTATGGTTTTTTTGCTTCTTTTCCAGCTGGTGTATCAAAAACATTTGATAAATTATTTGGCTACGCTGGGCAAGTAAAAAAGATAGCTACCCCAGGTTCTGGTGGGTATAAAGCAGTAGGTGGATTTAAAAGAATTGCTTCAATTTTCCCTACACCTTGGAACTGGCAAGCTTTCTGGAGTATCACAGCTTTTTTATCTGTAATGCTTGCATTTATGAATTTGCTTCCAATACCTGCACTTGATGGTGGGCATGTAATGTTTACTTTATATGAAATGATTACTGGTCGCAAGCCAAATGAAAAGTTTTTAGAGTATGCACAAATTGTAGGTATGGTAATCTTATTTGGGCTTATGCTTTATGCAAATGGTAATGATTGGTTTGGCTGGGGAAAGGGAAAATAAGTTCAAAGTTGAAGGTTCAAAGTTCAAGGTTTGATTACTTCGAGGATCCTTCATAATTTCTGATATCTTACTTACCTTAAGTATAATGAACCCATAACTGATAAACTTGTAACTTTTTTCAAATGCGTATTTTTTCTAAAATCGTTTTTATTTGTAATATCTGCTTTATTGTGGCAGCAGTTATTCGGTTAATTGATATTGGTTTGAAAAAAAATGGCACTTCAGAAGCTTTAATACCTTTGCCATTTGTAGTAGCTACTATTGCTGTTTTGGGTACTTTTGTTTCATTTATATTAAATGTAGTTTTTGCAAGTGTTTATGCAGTAAAAAAGTTTTCAAAAAAAATTATTGAAATAAACACCTTTATCGTTTATTTTAATTTAATAATGCTACCAATAGAAATCTGGTATTTCTTTATTTGGGATATAAGATAGAGTAATACCCTTCAACTTTAATTTTTCTTAAAATGATTACATCCATTTTAAAAGATAAGCCTACTAAGTTGTTTTTAGTAATAACAGCTTTTTTTATAGCCAATGCACTTATTGCGGAGTGTATTGGGGGTAAAATTTTCTCTCTAGAAAAATTATTTGGATTAACTCCTTCAAATTTTCATTTATTGGGCGAAAAAGGATTATCAATAAGCCTTACTTGCGGTGTTTTATTATGGCCATTAGAATTTATAATTACAGATATTGTAAATGAATATTATGGTCCTAAAGCTGTACGTAGAATATCTTATATAGCTGTTGCACTTATTGCTTATGCCTTTTTAATGTTTTACATGGCCATGAGTGTGCCAGCTGCAGATTTTTGGTATAGCACAGGCGGAAAAGGTGTGCCAAACATGAGTCTAGCTTTCAACTCAGTTTTTGGGCAAGGTATGTGGATTATTGTAGGAAGCATTGTTGCTTTTTTGATAGCTCAAATAGTTGATGTAACTGTTTTTCATAAAATTAAAAAAACCACAGGCGAAAAAAAAGTGTGGCTTAGGGCTACAGGTTCTACATTGGTATCGCAGTTAGTAGATAGTTTTATTGTACTTTTTATAGCATTTTACATTGGTAAAGATTGGAGTTTTCAAAAAGTATTGGCTATTGCTATGGTTAATTATGCATACAAATTTTCGGTAGCTATCTTGCTTACACCACTTATATATTTACTTCAATATAAAATGGATGCTTACCTTGGTAAAGAAACAGCTAAGCAAATGAAACAAGCTGCAATGTCATAATGTTTTTTTTACTTTAACTATAAAAAAAGAGCTACTGTGCTATAGTTTCGCTTATAGTATAATGCTAAATTATATGTTACTATATATTATTATCGTGTACACAATTTGTAAAATTCAGTTCTATTTATAATTGCATTTACCAATATATCTAAATAATAAATTCCATTAGCAAAATGGTTTATATTTTGTACCTATTTTTATTTCCTTTATTGCTAGAGTTGTTATTTCTAAAATTCTCTTTCCTGTTTTATAAAAAATAATAGGCTAAATCTCCCTATTACAAACGGGTAACATATTAGTATACAATTTTATAACGCCTCATTTTTTGAGGCGTTTTTTTAAAAAATCATTTTTTATCAAAATTTTACAAAAAAAATAATTTTTATAAAAAATAATAGTTAAAAATTAAACAAGTGTAAAGCTATGATTATTAATAATAATTGTGTTTAATTTTTAAACGTAAAATTACTCAATATCCAAAGTAGAAATATTACTATAGCTTACGAAAAAATACTAACAATAAAATATTCTCAACTGCGTTTTAGAAAAAACCACAAATTAAAAAGCGAAAGCATTTTAAAACAATAGCCCTGAAAACGAATTTTTTATATACTAGCCCTAAACTAATAATAATTATACTTTCAATTATTTTTAGTACCAAGTTGCAAGCTCAAGTAAAAGTGAGTAACACGGCAACAGCTGCTAATCCAAATGCAATGTTAGAGATTGAGGCAACCAATAAAGGGCTTTTATTACCAAGACTTTCTTTAGTATCAACAACACTTGCTGCTCCACTTACAAATTTTGTAAAAGGTATGTTAGTATTTGATACAGCAACCATAAATGATATTACTCCAGGTATGTATTATTGCGATGGTGTAAAGTGGATAAAAGTAAACAATGGTGCTGGTGGTACTGCAACAGCTGCAAATGCTTGGAATTTAACTGGTAATGCTGGCACAGATCCAGCTACAAGTTTTGTAGGTACAACAGATAATAAAGATGTTGTGTTTAAAACAAATTCTCTAGAAAGGGTACGTTTCACAAAAAATGGGTGGGTTGGTATTGGTACCATTACACCAAAAGCAGCGTTAGAAATTAAAGGACAATTAATAATTGACACTTTACAATACGGAGATGTCAATATAGATAAAATATTAGTTGCAGATGCAACAGGTAAGGTGAAAGCAATTTCAGCATTTGATTTAACTGCTAAAATTTTAAAGAAAACATATTATGTTTCTTTCAGCGGGCAAACAAATTTTGTAACGCCTGCTTCTATCACCGACCCAGATAAGATTTCATTATACAGAAATGGGGTTTTAATAAACTTCAGTGTATTTAACATAAATACAATTGTTGCAGAAATTCCATCCACACAGTATGATGAAATAAGAATAGTACAAACTTTATAAACCAATATTTACAAAAACACAAAACAAAAACAAAAAAAATGAGAAAAATTTCCCTATTACTAATTGCAGCAGCTGCAGTTGGTTCTACCGCAACCGCACAAAAGGTGTCAACAAAAGTTATTGATAACAAGGGTACCATTAAATGGGTACTTGATAGCTCTACTGCTGTTATTACCAAAGCGGATAGCACAGTTCTGTATGTAACACCGTATCAGTTAAGCCAAACTACTACATACAATATGCAGTATGGCGATACAGCAGATATGCTAGCTCCATACATAAATGACGCTGCTAATGGTCTTACTAAAAATGGCCAAACAGTAGAGTTAGGTGGTACATTAAACAAACAAACGACTATCGTTACAGATGCTACAAACTTTTTAGCTATTACTGGTTTGCAAGCTGGTACTTCTGCAGACAGTGTAATGGTTGTAAATCCAACTACAGGTCAAATTAAGTATGTATCTGCTGCTTCATTGTACACGCAACTTACTTACTCTAACGGTTTAACCAAAACAGGCAACGATGTAAAATTGGGTGGTGCTTTAACTGAAGCAACTACTATTACTACAAGTGCTACGAATGTTTTAAAGGTTGCAGGTTTACAAAGTGGTGATCTTTCTGTAGACAGTATCGTAGTAGCTTCTACAGATGGTACGTTGAAAAAAGTAAGTGCTGCTAATATATCACTACAAAGCGGTAGCTTAGATTTTGCTGCTACTCTTGGTCAATCTATTTTTAACGTAGTTGATATGCCCGCTACAGTTTCTAAAGTATGGGTATTTAGAAATGGTGCAAAATTAATTGCAAATACTGATTATACAACTGCAGCAGGTGTTGTTACGCTTAAGCCTGCAATTTCAGTTTTAGTAGCTGCTGATGATGCTATTGAAGTACAGTGGGTAAAATAATTAATCACATAATAACTTTCTAAATCTTAACAGTGTTCATCAACTTATTATTTAAGTTGATGAACACTTTATAAAAATCCTAATGAAAAAAATCTATTTTTTACTTTTTATTATTGCTGGTGCCATACAAAGTAAAGGGCAGGTAGTAATTAATCCCAAGGGGACTAGAGTAATGATAGATTCTAGTAAATGGAGAATTACAGGGTCTAATATTTTTTTAAAAACTGGAGGTAATGTAGGTATTGGTACCAACATCCCTTCTGCACAATTGCATACAACAAGTACTGTTCGTTTTCAAGGTTTAAATACCAATACTACCGATACAAAAATTTTAACTACAGATGCTGCAGGTAATGTAACTACAAGATTGTTAAATACGTTGCCGTCTAATATTGACAGTACGATAGCTAACAATGGTTTAACATTATCAGGCAAAGCTATTCAGTTGGGTGGCAATTTACTACTGGCAACTACCATTTCAAACAATGAAAAATCATTAACATTTGCTACAGGAGGTGCTTCATTAAATATAACTGGCTTAACGGCTGGAACAATAACAGATAGTTTAATTACTGTGAACTCCGCAACAGGAAAAATAAACAGAATAAACATTTCTGCTTTAAATAAAATAGATAGTACAACATCCAATAATGGTTTAACATTAACAGGAAAAAATGTACAACTTGGAGGTAACTTAACCCAAGCTACAATCATTACCAACAATGCAAATCCGCTCACCATTGCAACAGGTGGTGCAGCTCTAAATATTACTGGCTTAACTGCAGGTGCAGCTACAGATAGCTTATTAACTGTAAATACTACTACCGGAAAAATAAGTAGAATTAATTTACCTACAAGTAGTAATAAAATTGACAGCACAACTGCAAACAACGGATTAACACTAACTGGAAAAAATGTACAACTTGGAGGCAACTTAACCCAAGCTACAACCATTACAAACAATGCAAATCCTTTGACCATTGCTACAGGCGGCGCTGCAGTGAATATTACAAATCTGCCAAGCGGAGATATTACCGATAGTTTAGTAGTACAAACTGGTGCAACAGGACAATTGAAAAAAATGAATGTTTCAGAATTTCAGATAAAGATGGTTGAATTATTAGATCTTGCTGGTAATCAAGTTTTGCCAACTACATTTGCAAATATTAATTTTAATACCACAGCGTTTGCAGACCCAGGGTTTGTTATTGCTGGAAGTTCTATTACAATACAAGATGCGGGTGTTTATAGGCTAACCTATCGGGTTACTGCAAACGTGAACACTAATATAAATGCAGGTGGTGAGTATAGGTTAGTTTATGCTGGTAATCAACCTGTGCCTGGTTCGCTTGGTTATACAGTACATTATAATGGCAATACATCTCAAGGCACCGTAACTGTAGTATTAACAGGCCAAGTACCAGCCAACACAACTGTATCTTTACAAGGAAGAAGATATACTACAACTGGTAATTTAGTGCTTACTGCAAATGGCTCTTCCATTTTGCTAGAAAAAATAAGATAAGAAAATTTATAGGGTCTTGTTTATCAAATATGTTTAATTTAATGTAATAAAATATTTTTTTTTACGTTTTAATGACAGAAATTAAGCATTCATGAAAAATTCTGTTTTATTAATATTATTTACTTTTTTTTATATTGTCCTCTCGGCTCAAACATTAATTACTCCTACTCAAGTTAATAGTTTTCATTCAGGAACTACCAATGCATTTTCCAACGAAATTTACCAAGAAACAACAAACAACCTTTTTTACATAGGTTTACAAAGCGGTAGATTAAAGCTTTTACAAGACAGTATCAAAACCGATGCCACCCTCACAGGAGCAGGGTTTAATGGTAATACTTTAAAGATAGCTCAACAAGGAGCTACATTCAATCAAGTTTTAAAATGGAATGGTGCCACTTGGTTGCCAGGTACTGAAACTGCTGTTACACCCATCAATTCATGGTTATTTACTGGCAACAATACAGGAGTAACATACCCCGCAAATTTTTTAGGAACAACTACAGATGTGCCAATGTCTATACGATCAAACAATACTGCCATGCTTGAAGTAGGTAGAAGGCAAACTATGGGATTGTTAGATGCAAGTAGTACAGGTCTATTTCCTTACAACCAACCCAATGCATCGGTTATGTATGTAAGAGGTGCAGGAGGTAGTTCTACTTTGCAATTTGAATCTAGTGCTGCTGCTTTTTATAAACCAATTTTTTTTACTGATGCAGATGGTAATTTTAAAATGAGAGGTTCTTCTGCTGGTACAGATTTTTTTGATTTAGGGAGTTCTGGAACTGCTAACAATGGTAGATTAGATTTTACAATTGGTGATGATGGTGATGAACCAATAGTTTTTAATAAATACAATTACGCACCACTAGCAACTGTAGAAATGATGCGTATGCAGGGTACTGGCTTAAACAATACGGTAAGGGTAGGGGTAAATATGGCTGGTGCTGTTGCTAATTCTACTTTTCAAGTAAGAGGCTCAGTTTCTAAAAGTATTACAACTACAACTGTTAATATAGTATTAGATGAAAACCACTATACAGTAATAATAAACGCAAACACAAATGTCACACTTCCTCTAGCAAATACTTGCACAGGACGTGTTTATATTATAAAAAAATTGGTCGGTGGCAATAGTGTTATTTCAAGTTTTATAAATAATAATGGAGCAGCTAATACTGCACTATCTAGAGGTGTTTTACAGTTACAGAGTGATGGTTTAAATTGGCAGCAAATTAATTAGTTGATTAATATCATTTTAGCAATATATACCACATTTATAATGTGGTTTTTTTGTTTAATATTTAACAATTGAGGTTATTGCCTTTTTTATATTTTTATTTGTCATTTTTTTGTCATTTTTATTTACTATAACAATTTTTTTTATAATCATAATCTTAATACTAAAGCAAGGTATTGTAAATATATTTTTAAAGCATTGATTTATAATATTATTATTAATAATTAATTTTTGTTATATAATTTTAAAAACTCAATGTAGTCATATTTCTAACTCCTACGATGATATTCTAACAATAGTAAAATTGAAAGAGCGTTTTAACTATTGATACTAATAATGAAATTCCCATCATTTTATCTATCAATAAAAATCTTACCCTTATGAAAACTTTTTTACAAAAATTATTACTACAAAGTACTTTTTTGCTATTGTTTATAGCATTATCTTTTAATTCAAATGCACAAGTAGTTACAAATTTCTCAGCTTCTGGTACTTGGACATGCCCTGCAGGAGTAACATCCATAAAAGTAGAATGCTGGGGTGGCGGTGGTGCAGGTGGAGGCGGTACAGTAGCAAACACTTACGCTGGTGGCGGCGGTGGCGGTGCTTTTAATGTAAATAATGCTGTAGCAGTAATACCAGGTACAAATTATACAATAACAGTGGGTACAGGTGCTGTAGGTACACTTATTTCGGGTACTGCAGGTGGAAATTCAATATTTGGATCATCATTAGTAATTGCTAATGGTGGTGCAGGCGGTATTACAGTAGCTGGAGGCGTTGGTGCAGGTGGTGCAGGCGGCACTGGTGGTACATTTAATGGTGGTAATGGTTCGGCAGGTGCAGGTACATCTTCAGGAGCTGGCGGTGGCGGTGCAGGTTCTACAAGTGCAGGGGGTAATGCTTCTGGTATTACAGCAGGTGCAGCAGGTGGTACTGATGGTAGTGCAGGTGGTGCAGGTCGTACCAGTTCAGCAGCTGGTAATCCTGCAGCAAGTTCAGCTACAACTTTTGGTGGTGGTGGTGGTGGTGCTAAAGCAGGAGCAGCTTCTACAAGGCTTGGAGGAAATGGTGCAAATGGGTTTGTAAGGGTAACATATCTTACACCCTGTATAACACCAGTGGCACAACCAACATCATTGGTATTAATGCCAGGTGGTACTTCTATATCAGGTTCTTTTACAGCATCAGCTGGTACAAATGCTTACTTAATAATAAGAACTTCTACTTCAACTGCTCCTTCAAACCCTGTAAATGGAACTACATATACTGTAGGTGCGGCAGCTTTGGGTGGTATTATTGAAAGTATAGGAAGTGGTACTACATTCAATTCTACTGGGCTTGCAACTACTACTCAATATTGGTACTGGATTTATGCATACAATTTTTCATTATGCTCAGGTGGACCAGTTTATAATACTACTAGCCCACTTACAGGTACTAGTACAACTATAGTTTGCGGTATAATAAATTCTGTAATGCTTACTAATACAAGTAGTGCAACATTAACTTGGAGCTCACTTCCATGGTCGTTAGGTCATTTACCTACAGCTTGTGAGAGTGCTTTAATAACATTAAACAGACCTTCAGGTACAACAGCAATTGCAGTTAAAATTAATTTAGATGTAAATATCTCTGTAATAAATTTTACAATGATAAATGCTTCAGTTGCAACTGGTAGAACAGTTTTTGATACAGATGGTTTAAGTATTGTTAACATAACTGGAGATATTACTATGGTTTCTCCTGGAGCACATAAGTTTAATAGAACAGTATATGGTAATGAAGGCTCTACAACAATTTATGGTGATGTAATTTTAGGTAGACTATCTCCTGGACCTACAGATGGACACGCAGCTATTGGTTCTACTGGTAGTGCAGCTGTTCAACAATACACAATGTATGGCAATTTTATTTTTAACCCTCGTGGTTATACAACCGATGAAAGAGCTGTTTTTAACTTCAACAAAGCAGGTACACAATATATCACCAATAATACATTGGTTACAGATACAACACAGCCAGTATTATTCGAAACTTTAAATATTGGTACTACCAATGCTACTACCGTAATAATGAATGGTACTGCGTTTGACGCATTTATTGAAAATGTAAGAGCCGCTGGTGTTACCATCGGAGTAAATTCTACTTTAGATATTCCTGCTGGGTATTCTATGACAAAACTAGTTGGTGGTGCTACTGAACCAATTAACATGCTTGCTGGTTCTAGATTGAGACTAGGTGGAGATAAAAGTATTGACAGAGATGGAAACATTATAGGAGTTGCAGGTAGCAATTTTCCAGGAACTTTTACCCCACTTAATTTTAATGCTACTAGTACAGTAGAATATTATGGTAATAATGCTATTACCCAAACAATCTACAATGTGCCTAGTTATGCAAATTTAATTGCTAGTAATGGTAGTGGATTAGGCATAGGAAGAGCACAAAAAAATACAACAGGTCCTTTAACTGTAATCACTTCTTTTTCAATAAACGGTTCTGCAGATGTTACTTTAGGTACTATTGGAAGTTCAACCTTCACTGTTAATACATCTGGTCCAATTGCTGTAGCTGGTGGTGCAAATACTGCTAATGCTGGAGGTTTGTACTGCAATGCAAATGTTATTTCAGGTGCAGGAAGTTTCTCAATGGGGAATTTTAGTACACTTGGTTCTGGTCATGTACAAGGTATAGCCACTAGTGGTGCCACAGGTAATTTGCAAGTAACAGGTACTCGTACATTAAATAGTGCAGGTAATTATGTATACAATGGTTTGGTAAATCAAATTGTAGGTGCTGGTATACCTGGTGCTACAAACGATTTTATTATTGATAATTCTGGAACTGTTACAACAGCTGCTAATAGATTAGTAAGAGGGGTAACATTTTTAAAGCAAGGTACTTTTGATATTGGTACTACCATACATACTTGCGAAAATACAGGTACTATGACTAGTACAGGTGGTAGAATGAAAGCTGATTTGGGTACAGTACAAATGAAAGGGAATACAGGTATTGCACAAAATTTATCTGGTAGTTGGTTTGTTAATAAAACAATTAATACTTTGATTAATGCAAATACTGTTGGTATATCTGTTGCTGCTTCACCAGCCGATACATTGTTAATTTCAAATGCAATGTTGTATGGTGTAGGTACAATAAATTCACAAATAAACACTGGTAATAATGTAACCTTATTATCAAGAGCTACACAAACAGCCCGCTTTGGAGAAATTGTAGCAGGAAGCGGTAATAGCATTACTGGTAATGTAACAGTAGAACGCTTTATACCCAATACACGTAAGTGGAGATTGCTAGCTTGGCCTACTAACTCTACACAAACAGCAAGACAAAGTTGGATGGAAAATGCAGCCGTTGCAAATGCAAACCCAAAACCTGGTTATGGTGCTATCGTAACAGATGAGCAAGCAAGCTGGAGTGTAAATGGTTTTGATTCAAAATCATTAAGTGGTCCATCAGTAAAATATTATGATGCTATTGCAGGAGCATTTGTAGGTATACCAAATACCAACAGTTATGCTATGAGCAGCAATAGTGCATATTACACATACATAAGAGGTAATAGAACTTCATTACCCTCACCCGTTACTTTTTCAAATACTGTATTAAGAGCTACTGGTACTTTGTATACAGGAAATGTAGTTTATCCAGT
>JAYVID010000189.1:0-2371 GCA_043770525.1 Ferruginibacter sp. | reverse complement strand
CTCATCTGCCAGCGACTTAAAAAAGCTCAACAAAAAATCTGCGAAAATCTGCATCATCAGCGGGCTAAAAAAATACACATAATAAATCTGCCTCATCTGCCAGCGACTTAAAAAAGCTCAACAAAAAATCTGCGAAAATCTGCATCATCAGCGGGCTAAAAAAATACACATAATAAATCTGCATTATCTACTAGCAAATTAAAATATAGCACAAAAGAAAAGCGCCTCCCCCTTGCAGAGAAAACGCTTTTTCAATCAACATTCAAAAAACTATCCTTTTGGTAGTAATACTGCATCAATTACATGTATCACACCATTGCTTTGATTTACATCTGCAATTGTTACAATAGCCTTTCCACCCTTCTCATCTGTAAGTTGTACTTTTTTACCTTTTAATGTAAAAGTAAGTTCACCACCTGCTACTGTTTTTGCTACAAACTTTCCACCACCCGCTTTTATACCTGCTATTACATCTGCTGCACTTACTTTACCTGCTATTACATGGTAGGTAAGTATGCCTGATAAAGCTGCTTTGCTCTCTGGCTTCAACAATGTTTCAACAGTACCAGCAGGTAATTTTTTAAAAGCTGCATTAGTAGGTGCAAACACCGTAAATGGACCTGCACTTGATAAAGTCTCAACTAACTCAGCTGCCTTTACTGCTGCTACCAATGTAGTGTGATCTTTACTTTTTACAGCATTTTCAACTATATTTTTGGTAGGTAACATTGCAGCACCACCCACCATTTTAGTTTTTTGTGCACTTACCGAAGTTGTTGCTAATGCTACAACAGCAAGCATAAATAAATTTTTAATCTTTTTCATTTTGTATGTTTAATATTTTTTTAAATAATTTTTTAGATGATTAATGAGCGCTCAGAATCATTTACGACTTCTTGTTAAAATAAGATTGAACAAGCAAAATAATTTACTGGTAAATATTTGTTAATGGAAATAAGGCATAAAAAAAGCAGCTATAAAAGCTGCTCATTTATATGTAATTTGTAAAATATTAAATAGAAGCTATTCCATCTTCATTCCAATCATTATTTAGTTTTAATACTTTTTCTATTATATCTCTAACACAACCCTCTCCTCCTTTTATTGGAGATATGTAATGCGCTATTGCTTTTACCTCTTGCACTGCATCTGCTGGAGCACAAGCTAGGCCTACAAGTTGCATAGGTTGCACATCTGGTATATCATCTCCCATATACAGTACTTGCTCTGTAGTATATTTATTATCCGTAATAAATTGTTGTAAAATAGCTTTCTTATTTTTTACTGCAAGATGGATGTTTTGAATGCCAAGTTTTTCTAATCGAATATTTACTGCATCTGAAGCACCGCCAGAAATAATTAAAATGTTGTATCCTTTTTTTATAGCAAGTTGCAGTGCATATCCATCTTTTATGTTCATACGTCTAGCCATTTCACCATTGTCTAAAAGTATGAGTGAGCCATCAGTAAGCACACCATCTACATCTAATACAAATAGTTTTATATTTTTAAACAATGCTAGCACATTCATACAATATTATTTTTGATTATCTCTCCATTCATATACCCAAGTGCTTTGTATCATTTCCAAATGGCCTTCGTTGCTTTCTTCACGCTTACCCACAAATGCAGGAATTTCTAGCACCCAAGTAAGGAGTTCAGTAAATCGTATTCTATATATTTTGCCTTCATTAAAATCATCGCCAAAGCGCTCGTATAATTTTATGGCTATGTCTTCGTAATCGTTCCAGTGTATAGGTAGTTCAAAACTCATAAGTAAAATGTGAAAATATGAAAATATGCAATTGTGCAAATAAGCACAATCACTTTTAAATAAAGTATTAACTCTAGGTACTAATTTTTGCAAGTTTGCATATCTGCACATTTGCAAATTGCTTTTTATTCTCCCAAAAACTGCGTTTGATCAGGCAATGTAACTTCAATATCTCCACCAGCACCTATTAATGTGCATTGGCACCCAAGCCTGCTACTCAATCTTGGATTAATAGCTCTATCAATAAAATCTTCTTCTTTATCGGTTAACTCCTCAATTAAATGTTCGCCATTTTCTACGTATAAATGGCAAGTGCTACATGCGCAAACACCTCCACAGTTATGATGTAAATCTATATTGTTTTTTAATGCTACTTCCAGTATTGATTGATCACCTTCTATGTTAGATAAAGTTATTGGTTCAAGTCCTTTCTGCTCAAATTTGAATGTAATGTTGTACATAGTTCTTTTTTCGAAGTGCAAAAGTACTATAATTTTAGCTTATTTGCAAAGTACCCATCTTACCATTTACGATTTTTTATAAGTCAAAAGCTAAATTCTTATAAAGCAAAAAGCCAAAATGAACAAACATTCTGGC
>JAYVID010000188.1:0-10129 GCA_043770525.1 Ferruginibacter sp. | reverse complement strand
ATCATCTGTTTGTTTTATTTGCTCAAAAACGGAAAGGTTGGGTTTCATGGTTCATACTTTTTGTTATTTCAAATTTAAGTAAGAATATTGGTAGATTTTTGAGTTTGAATAAATTATTTAAAGCTGCACAATTAGCTACGCTAAACAGTGGTAATTCTATTAGGCTTTTATTGTGGAGGAGATTGGTGGGATGAATGAAGCGAAAGTTTCGTGGGATACGAAACTAGGAGGAGATTGAAGCCTATAGTTTGTGTAGAAACTTTGCAAAACATAAATTATACATACTAATTAAATTTATTTTTGTAACTAAAAACGTGTACATTACATAAAAATACAATTATGAAAAATAAAAAATTTGGGGTGTGGATGAATGAAGAAAAAGCTATTGTGTTAGTGCAAGAAGAGGGTAATGAAGGCACAATAATTATTTTAGCTCATGTAAAAAACGAAGCTGCAGAAAATAACAGCTCTAGTGAAAGAAATGCAAATAATAGAGAAAGAACAGAAACGAAAAAGTATTTTAAAGAAATAGCCAATCATTTACTGAATGCTACTCATTTACATGTAACAGGAACAGGCCAAGCGCAAGAGCAGTTTATACATTACCTACAAGATACACCACAATTTAAAAATGTGGAAACAGAAGATTCTACTTCAAACAAAATGAGTGATGAAAAATTAATTGAATTCATGGCAACTAAATTTTAACACTAAAACCAAAATATATCATTTAAAAATTCTCAATTGCAATTTGAAGTAAATTCTACTTCCCAATTTCATACGCTATACACTTCTAAATTTCATAAGCTCGCATTGCAGCCATGAGTGTGAGTAGCCCCCAATGGAGCAAAATATAAAAACTATTGCAGAAATGATGCCTTGCCTTTGTGCATAGGCTTTATGTTCTGCAAAGTATAAAAAGCTTTATGAGAGGCACATATACGCTTCCGCACTTTAGCCATGCTGGATATATGCACCAGGGTAGCGCTGCACCATTAAACAGTAAAATAGTATGCAAAGTTTGTGGTATATTTGAATTACAAACAATAGAAAAAACAACTAAATTTCAAATGAATGTATAAGTCTCACTTTTATTTATTAGTATCTATGTTGTGTGTTTTTTATTCTTGCAAAAACAAGAATAATTCACTAATTGATAACTTAACAATTGCTGAAAACGAATTGAATTCAGAAACAACAAAGAAAACTAATGATGAAGAAGAATATGCTGACATCTATCTCCCTTCATCGCAACTATTCATTGGGCAAAAATTATCTATTAATTACCAAACTTATGGTTGTTTTAATTTTTCGGATGATACTATTACCATCACAAGAGAAAAAGATGGTTATACAGTTTTACATAGCAAAAGAAGCAACTTAAAAGATACTTACGCAACATCAAATGAAAGATTTGATTCTTCATATTCACTCGTATTAAAATCCTTTGGCCTGTATTGTAAGAAAATTATAAAAGATAAAAGTAGAGTTACTTTAAATGATGAACGAACCTATTCTTTGGGAACAATCAGAAAACTAGTAATGAATGATGGCCTACACCATCTTGAATTATTTATTGAAAATGACAATATATTTTACAATTTGCTTAATCCATTACCCTTATATTGATTTTTTTCTCGCTTGGGTTGGTCACCTCGTACACTCGTGAGAGCCCACCCCAGCCACCCATGAGTCTCCGAGGCATGGTCTCTGACCAGCCGACCAAACAATAATAAAACTCAATAATTTACGCCTTGGTTCGTGTCTCACGAACCATGCGCTAAGTTAATCTGTCTTGATATTTTGATTTAAAATTTTTCGCCTGAGTTGGTCACCTCGTACACTCGTTAGCGCCCATCGCAGCCACCCGTGAGTTGCCGAGGCATGGTCTCGACCAGCCGACCAAAAAATAATAAAACTCAATTAACTATTTTTTATAAAAAGATTTTATGAAATATTAGTTTTAATTGTAACGTTTTCACAAATAAGCCTTGCTTGTCAAAGACTATACAAGGACTTCAGGAAATTGCTGTAGATTTGATATTTAATAGCAAAAAGAAAAATTGTGAATTGGAATTAATTACTATAAATAAAACCCATAATGAATTAAGGCATCAATTAGAATTCCTTATCAGAAAAGAATTTTCTATAACATACAAAAAGTATTTTTCATATCCAGTCTTTCTGATTATATGGACAATATTATTTATTTCATTATTACTATTCACTGGTGTTAATAATTTTATTACTTTAAAAGCTATTACTACCATACTTACAATCATTTTTTGGCTGTTTAGTTTAATTATTTTCACCGTTATTACCATCCAATATTTTAAACGAGAAATATGGAAAAGAAAATCTGTTAAAATTGAATTGCTGAATAAAGCACAGTGTGAATTTGGCTTTGACGACGAAAAACTATATTATACTAATGGTAACTTTAGCTCAGATATTTCATGGGAGCATTTTAAATTTTATGCAATAAAAAAGACACATTTATTTCTAATTCCTGCTCATAATATTTATGAATCTGCATGTGTTTCAGAATCAGAAATTGGTGTAGCAAATTTTAAAAAATTAAAAGCTATTGTATGTCACAAATTAGTTGAATTCACCTAATACTTTTTTGAACCCTACTAAATTACAATCATGAAGACTTTTTTAACTTCAATTGCAGCAATTATACTATATGTGACACTTTGTAATGCACAGACAAAAGAGACCGAAAAAAGAAACGCAGTATCACTTGAACTGGGTAAGACAGGTCTTATTTATAACCTCAATTATGATCACAAACCTTCTTCTAATAATTTTGGTTTTCGAATTGGTGTAGGTTCTAAATTGGGACAGTATCTGAATGTTATATCCTTTGGTGCTGGTGGTTATAAGCTTATTGGTGGTAAAAACAAATTCTTTGAACTAGGCATAGATATACAATACTTGATAGTGGATGAAATTAGTGACGACCAGAAAGGCATCGCCTCAATTTTTATTTATCCTAATTATTCAATCAATACAATCTATCCAAGCCTAAACCTTGGCTATCGTCGGTATGGAAAAAACACTTTATTCAGAGTTGGGTTGTCAGCTGGATTGATTAAAAGTAAATTCATGCCTGGTGGTTACATTAGTTATGGCTTTAGGTTTTAGTTTGACAGTTTCACTATGTGCTGTTTTGTTTTGGCGGGGTTTTAGCAAATGCTAAGCAAAATAACAATTCACTTTATCAACATATAAAATACACTTTAAAGATTTAACATTTGCCTAATGTTATATTAACAATTGAGCAACATACAAAATAGAATTTTGTACATAAAATTATATTATGAACAAAATATTATTATTTAGTAGCGTACTGTTTATTCTAAGTTGTAAAAAAACTGCAACTGATATTACACCAATTGTACTTACTGAAGATGCAAGCACTTTTAAAGAAATTTCATCTTTAAGTATAGGTGGTGCTGGAGCGGCAGAAATTTCTACTTATGACCCAGCAACAAAAAGATTATTTACAGTAAATAATAGTACGAACAACCAAATAGATGTTATAGATTTTGCAAACCCTGCAAATCCCCAAAAGATAGCCTTTATTAATTTGAGCAGCTATGGTGGAGGAGTAAATAGTTTAGATGTGTATGATGGAAAACTAGCTGCAGCATTAGAAGCTAGCAACAAACAAGCACTGGGCAAAGTAGTTATTTTTAATACAAGTTCCTATTCGGAAATAAAAGTAATAACCGTTGGTTCTTTGCCAGATATGGTTACTTACAGCCCAGATGGTAATTTTATTCTTACAGCAAATGAGGCTGAACCTAGTACAGACTACAGCAGCGACCCAGCTGGTACTGTTTCTATAATAAGTCCTAATCAAAATTATACTGTAACAACGATAGATTTTTCTGCTTTTGTATCTCAGCAAAGTACACTTATGAGTGGTGGCTTACGAATTTTTAGTCCCACCAATAATTTTGTAAACGATATAGAACCTGAATATATAACCGTAGCAGAGGATTCTAAAACTGCATGGATAACCTTACAAGAAAACAATGGTATTGCTGTGTTAGATTTGGTAACAAAAACATTTACAAAAATTCTTCCGCTGGGTTTTAAAGATTATAATAGCACCGATAATAAAATAGACGTGAGCGATTTAGACAATGCCAAAACCCTTGCTAACTGGCAGGTTAAAGGCATGTATCAGCCAGATGCTATTGCAGTTTTAAACAACAATGGAATACCATATTTATTTACTGCTAACGAAGGAGATGCTAGAGAGTACAGTGCTTTTAGCGAAGTGAAAAGAGTAAAAACATTAAATCTTGATGCTACTTTTTTTCCAAATGCAATTACTTTAAAGCTAGATGCGCAAATGGGTAGACTGAATGTAACCAACAAACTTGGTGATATAGATAGCGATGGTGATATGGATGTACTCTACTCTTTTGGTGCTCGTTCATTTAGCGTTTGGAATGGTATTACAGGAGGTTTGGTTTATGATAGTAAAAATGAGTTAGATGCAAAAGCCATAGCTGAAAATGTATATGACGATGCAAGAAGTGATGACAAAGGAGCAGAACCAGAAGGCATAACCATTGGTAAAGTAGGCAATAAAACAATTGCATTCATTGGGCTTGAAAGAGCGGATGCTGTTGCATTGTATGATGTAACAATTCCTACAAGTCCAGTATTTATAAAAATGCTAAAATGTGGGGATGCACCAGAAGGAGTCTTATTTATACCAGCTTCTAAAAGCCCTTCTGGCGAAAGTTTATTGGTTGTAAGT
This sequence comes from Ferruginibacter sp., assembly GCA_043770525.1. GTDB lineage: Bacteria > Bacteroidota > Bacteroidia > Chitinophagales > Chitinophagaceae > Ferruginibacter. Next base: position 5,346 of record JAYVID010000188.1, on the reverse strand, counting down.
AGCGAAAATGACGGTGTAATAAAAGTATATAAGGCAGATAAATTTTAATATTAATTTTAAATAAGCGATAAAGTTTTTAATAAAAATTATATCTTTTTCTTATACTTTTTGATTTTACTTTTTTTCAGAAAAGTAGCTTTTTCGCCATCCCACTTATAAATTTCATTGTATTCTATTAGGTTATAAAAACTTTCTTTTTCATCAATATTTTCGGCTTCCTCGGTTTGCTTTATTATCATATCAGGCTTGCCTCCTTTTTCTTTTGGAAAAATAAAGTTTTCGGAATGATAGAAAGCTGCTGCATCTCCAACATTATATTTTTCTGGTAGTAGCAGCAATTTTTTACTATCCCATCCAAAATAATAAAACAATGAAGGTATACCGCAGGCTTCCCCATTAAAGCTAATTCTATAAATATCTTGCAAATTTTTTAGTCCTAAATCTCCAATGGCTTTACCATCAAAATAATTACTCTCTGTAATATCTTTTTGAATTATTTTTTGATCTAAAATAATATTATTGGTATCTAAAATTTTTACAGCAATTGAAAAGTAAACAGGATCGTGGTCTTTTTCTTTTTTTGTTTCAATTTTATCAATACCAGTTAAAAAAGTATAGTTTCCTTTTTTTGTAAAGCCTAAGCCTAAAAAACCTTTCCATAAAAATCCTTTTGCTAGCGTGCCAAGTTTATTTTTGTATTCAATTTCTACCCAAGAAACATTAATACCCTTAATTTTTAAATTACCTTCTGTAGATTTTATAACTGTAACTTGTTTCCCTACTTGTAACGAATCTAATAACACAGCTTCTATCGATGGGCTTTCTCTCACATAGCAATTGGTAGCACTTATAATGGCTTCATAATTTTCAGTGTTGTTCCAATAATAGTTATGCGTTTCAGCTTCTTGAGAAAAAGCATTTAATGCAGAAATGCAAAAAAGAAAAACTAAAATATTTTTCATAATTTTATTTATTACACAATATTACAAAATTACACAACAATCAGTAAAATTTAATATAAAACAATTTTAAAATTGATTTTCTGTAGAATGTTGGTTTAAGGATTAGATAAAAAAGAAAGATGAATTGTAGAATATTTATCCTAACTATTTTACAATCATAGCGGGGTTTTAGCACATGCATACTATAAATATAAAGTAACTTTTCTGCGAAACCCCGACATAAAATAAGTCATTATTATTTTACAATCTAACATCAAAATTAAATACTAATAAAATACTATCAAACCAAGAGATAGATTGTACAGATGTCTAGATTGAGAGTATGCTAATACATGTTTCTTTTATCGTCAGGTTTAGAGTGGTAGAGATTTTATGATACAAAGGTTATGCTAGTGAAAACACAGCCTAGACTGAAATAAACTGTGCAAATATCACTAACACATATACCCCTACGCTTCAAAATCCATTAACTATATGGAATTAATATAGATACAAATAAAATATATCAAAAAAAAATAGAAAGCTATTTTAATTATACGCTCAATATTTTTACTTTTGCAAAAAATAAAAAAATGCAATTAAAAGTATTATCAACTGTATTATTTAGTTTTATTACTCTAGTAACATTTGCACAAAAGCCTGCAATACCATTTCCTAGCCATCACCCTGTTACAAAAGGTTGTATAAAACCAACCAATCAAACACAAACAGAAATGGATAATGCAGTATCATCTTTTTATACAGGCTGGAAAAATGCTTATTTAAAACCAGGTTGTAAAAATGGTGAATATTATATAGAGTACATAAATGGGGAAAATATTTGTGTGAGTGAGGGGCAAGGTTATGGTATGGTAATAGTTGCTTACATGGCAGGATTTGATACTAAAGCAAAAGAATATTTTGATGGTATGTTTAGATGGTTTAAAAGCAACCCTAGCACCATCAATCCAAAACTAATGAATTGGCGCCAAGCAAAGGGTTGTATTAGCAATGGTAGTACTGCGGCTACAGACGGCGATTTAGATATTGCTTATGCACTTTTATTAGCACATACACAATGGGGAAGTACAGGAAAAATAAATTATTTATTGGAGGCCAAAGAATTAATGAGCGCTATTAAGGAATCTGAAATAAATACTACAACCAATACTTTATTGCTAGGTGATTGGGCTAACAACGATAAAAGCAAACATGATACTAGACCATCTGATTTTATGTATGATCATTTTGAAAGTTTTTATGCCTACACAAAAGATAAAACTTGGAATGCTATAAATACAAGTTGTTTTAATATTATTAAAACCATGCAAAAAAAGTATAGCCCAGAAACTGGACTTGTACCAGACTTTGTACAAAATGTAGATAGTGTACCACAACCTGTTGGAGACTTTTTTTTAGAGAGTGCAAATGACGACGCATACTTTTACAACTCTTGCAGGGTGCCATGGCACTTAGGTACAAGCTATCTTATAAATGGAGATAGTAGAGCGAAGACAGCATGTGATAAATTAAATAAATGGTTTAAAAAACGTACTGAAAATGATATTAATAAAATAGAAGCAGGGTACGAATTAAATGGAAATAGTATTGAAGGTTGCCAATATAAAAGCTTACTTTTTTTAGCACCACTTGCTGTATCGGCATGTGTAAATAAAGAAAACCAAACATGGTTAAATGAGTTATGGACATATACGATGAACGAACCAGTAGAAGGAAATGATTATTTTAAGAACACCATCAAAATGCTTTGTATTTTGAATGTTTCTCAAAATTATTTTCCTCCACAATTAACTTTTAAGACGAATACTGTAAAACAAAAAAGTAAAGTTTCTACATTCTTTAATCGCTTGTTTGGGAAGAAATAATATTGTAGCTTTTTGAAAAATTAAACTATGCAAAAAAATATAAACCGTTTAGGCTATGTTGCTATTATTGCAGGATTGTTTGGTATGTTATTCTGTTATCGTTTTTTATGGTCAGCACGTATGGAAGACCTAGTAGGTGCAGGTTTACCATTTGTAGCAGGTGCAATTTTATTCGGTTCGGGTATTGTTACACTAGCTATTAATAATAGAAAATAAAACCAATTACACTACTCTTCATCTATGTAAATATTTTAGTTTTTTCTAAATAAGCAATCCAATTTTACTCCAAGGTTTTTCTCAAACCTTCAGTAAAACTTATTGGCTCAAAGCCTAAGTCTTTTTTTGCTTTATCAATATTAAAGTTGGTGATGGCGGGTCTTAAAGCTGTTTGTTTCATATCAGCAGCAGTAATATTTTTTATTAAACATTCATTTAATTTTAAATATTTTGCAGTGGCAATGGCAATTTCGTAAGGAGATAAAATATCTTTCCCAGCAATATGATAAATACCAGTAGCATTTTTTTGTAACATTAATAAAATACCATTGGCTACATCTTCCACATAAGTAGGTGTGCGAACTTGATCACTATAGACGGTGTACTCCTCTCCTCTTTCAAGCTTTTCTTTTACCAATGTTACAATGTTATTTCTACCTAGTTGTGGCTTACCATATACAAGTGCTATTCTTACAATACTCCAATTATACTCATAATTTTCTACAAACCGTTCTGCTTCAATTTTTGTTTGTCCATAATAGTTTACTGATTCTACAGTATCAGTTTCTTTGCAAAAACCCTTTTTTCCATTAAATACAAAATCGGTACTTACTAGTAAAAAACTAGCTTTAATTGATTGTGCAGCTTGCAACATATTCTTTGTACCTTCTATATTTATTTTACTTGCCAGCGCTTTATCCATTTCACAATCATCTGGCTTGCTTATGGCACCAGCATGTATTATATGTGTAGGCAAATATTCTGTAAGTACATTTTTTGTTGCTATTTCATCAGTAAAATCTAACGAAGTATAGATAAAATTATTATGATAAAAAGGTAATCTACAATTGCCTTTACCAGTAGCAATTACAAAAGTATTTTCTTGCTCCAATAATAATTTTATTAAATAGTAGGCTACAAAACCATTTGCACCTGTTATTAGTATTCTCATTAGATAAAGATAAATTAATTGCTTTATTTAAGATCAATGAAAAAATTAAAAATTACAAACACATAAAATTTATATCAATAAATTTAAAATATTAGTATAATTTTATTAACAGAAAAAATATACAATAATGAATAATCCCATGGTTGATGAATTTATTGATAAAGCAAAAAAATGGCAAGATGAATTATTGGCTTTAAGATCGATTATTCTTGACTGTATGCTTATAGAAGATTTTAAATGGAAGCAACCTTGCTATACATTTAAAAACAGCAATATAGTTTTAATACATGGTTTTAAAGAATACTGTGCCATAATGTTTTTTAAAGGGGCATTACTAAGTGATGATAAAGGTATACTGATACAGCAAACAGAAAATGTACAAGCCACTAGGCAAATTAGGTTTACCAACGTAAAAGAAATAGTAAAAATTAAAACTACCATAAAAGCCTATATTTTTGAAGCAATTGAAATAGAAAAAGCAGGATTGAAAGTAGAAATGAAAATGAGTACCGACCTTGTTTTTCCTAAAGAATTTGAAGATGCATTAAATAAAAATAAAGCATTGAAAAAGGCTTTTGAAGCTCTAACCCCAGGGCGACAAAGGGCTTATAATTTATATTTTTCTGCACCCAAGCAATCGAAAACCGTAGAAACAAGAATTGTAAAATATACTGCTCAGATTATAAAAGGAATAGGATTGAACGATTGTACCTGTGGGCTATCTCAAAAAATGCCCTATTGCGATGGCTCGCATAAGCAACTTAAGTAATAAAGATTGTTGTTGTTTTGAAGTTTAAAAATAGATTTAGTTATAGTTTATTAAAATATAAAATTTCATAAAATACGAAAACAACATTTTTTCATATATAAAAAAATGAATACTGTATTGATTAACAAAATTTTAGTACATTTATGCTCATAATATATTTTTTAATCAATAAATTTTTTTTATGTCAACAACCGTACAAGATGACTATTTAATTTGTGGAGAATACAAAGAGCAAATAAGCAACAAGTCATCAGCACACCCGGGTTTTATTACTTTTCAACACCAAAACGGTAACCATTATTTTGCATGGGTAAATGGAGATGAAATAGTAATGCGTAGTGAAGCCTATCCAAATGCCGAAAAAATGGAAAGAGGTATAAATGCCATTTTAAAAAATTGCGATTTGGTAGAACGTTACTCTGTAATAGAGGAACATGGTGCTCATTTTTTATTGCTATGGGGCGGTGGTAATCATCAAAATCACACTGGCAATAGAAATGAGCACAGTGAAATAGGTAGAAGTTGCCCACATAAAACTAGAGAAGAACTAAATGCACTATTACAATTTAAAGGCAGCGATTT
>JAYVID010000187.1:0-2221 GCA_043770525.1 Ferruginibacter sp. | reverse complement strand
TCCTTTTCTTTTTGTTGCACTGGTTTTTATCTTTATTTTGTCAAACCTTTTTCCTTCATAGATATGCTTCTCATAAAATGTTTACCATGACCAAATTTTGGGAACGTTTCTTTTATGGGTTTACAGTATTGGTGCAAGGTTCTTCTTTTCTTAATCCACGTGCGTATGCTATTATGCACCGCATGCACCATGCATATAGCGATACAGAAAAAGATCCACACTCTCCCCATTTTTTTAAAGATGTATGGGAGATGACAATGCATACAAAAGACATTTATATTAATTATGCAAAGTATAATGTAGAGCCCGAAAAGGCTTTTAGAGGTAATTATCCTGAGTGGAAATTGCTGGATAAAATAAGTAACATGTGGGGAGTAAGAATTGGATTTGGCGTTTTATACTTTTTATTTTATTTACAATTTGCTACATCTTGGTGGATGTTTTTATTATTGCCCGTTCATTTTTTTATGGGACCAATACATGGTGCTATTGTAAACTGGTGTGGCCATAAGTATGGCTACAGCAATTATGATAACAACGATAAAAGTAAAAATTCGTTGCCTTTAGATTTTTTGTTGATGGGAGAGTTGTTTCAAAATAACCACCACAAAAGCCCCAACAGTATAAACTTTGCCAAAAAATGGTTTGAGTTTGATCCTACTTATCCTTTCATTTTATTGTTTCATAAAATGAGGGTAATTAAAATAAGAAGAGAAGTGTAGCTATCTTATTTTAAAGTAAAATCTAATTTATAGAAATTTTATTTTTTAAATTTTCTATAAATACTTTGCATTCCTAAAAATAATACTGCACCTATTATTGCAAGAATAATATCCTTTTGTGCATCCCATACATCGCCTTGCGTAGCTACATAAGTTTCGCCTGTGGCAGAATTTGTAAATGTGGCTACTCCCCATTCAATTAATTCGAAAATGGTAGCCAGAGAAAGGATGATCATATTTGCTAATAAAAACAAATGTTTTTTTGTTAGTTGATAATGGTAACTAAGGTAATCGCATAACGGATAAACCAATAAAAATCCGAAACTAAAATGTACTATTCTGTCATAAGGATTCCTTGATAGTTGAAATGAACTTTTAAAAAACTCTCCTAATTCATTGTGCGTATAAGCCATGCGTGCACCATATAAATGCAATAGCAGGAACAAAAAAATAAATACAAGGGAGGTGTTAGAAAAAACAAATTTCTTTTGAGTAAACAATAATACACTGCAAAAAATGAGCACCAAAATATTTTCTAACCACCAATCTTTAACATCTACAGCAGAAAAGTAAAAATAAAACCATGCAATGATGAGTATACAACTTAAAAGAATGAACTGAATATTTTTAATATAAGGCAATCTATTCTTGTTAGCTAAATGTTGCATTTTATAAAATTTAAATAGGTAATGAATTAATTTTTTGCAAAAAGTTGTTTTAAATCCGCCATTATTCCAATTGAACCAAAACTATTGTTATACTCATATTGATCTTCATTATAAACAGAATAATTTAGTTGATCGTAAGAAAAATGTGTAAACAATTTACTCATACCAAGCTGCCAGCGAAATCTGATACCTTTTAGTTTATTAAATCCAAATTCATTTTCAAAAATTAAATCTCCGTAGGTACTTTTATTATTTGCAAATGCTGCGTACAATCCTTTTGTGAGTGCAACATCATTTGTATTAACTGAGAAAAATTTTATAGATGAAAGCCTATATGCTATAATGAGTGAATAATTTTTTGTTGGTTTTAATGCTATGGATGGAGTAATAAATAATGTAGAATGATTGGCTGAATAAAAATATTTGTTGATGGTATCTTTTCTATAAGTACCAGTAAAATAAGTGTTGCCAAATCCTATTCCGCCATCAATGTTTAATGAAATATGTTTTTGTTTGCCTAGTAGTTTGTAATATCCTATACTTACATCTGCACCCCTTCTTTTATAATCAAGTCTATATCTATTTTGAAGAGTTTGGTTTCTGACTGATCTGTCAGTTTCCCATCTATGAAAAGCATCAGCCTTCAGCACCAAATTATTTATTAAACTGTATGCTGTTTGCACATCAATACCGTTAGATGTTTGCCGGCCTACATCATCATCATTATTACCCGCATGTTTACTTTGCGCATAATTAATAGCTGCTTGTACATCTCCTTTCTTTTCTGTTTGTAAAAGGTTTGAACTGTTGGGTGCATATAAATATTTAGGA
>JAYVID010000186.1:0-10353 GCA_043770525.1 Ferruginibacter sp. | reverse complement strand
TGGGTTGTACGTAGCCACGAAGGAAAGATTAAAGAAAAAGTTACGAGTCAGTTAAAGAACTTTACGGCTAATATGCCAAAAGATGATAAGGAAGCTCTTATCAAAGAAAAAACCTTGAGGTTTTTAGACAGTACAAAAGAAAAAGAAATTTTTCCAGTATTTGGTACTAGCTACGAAAAATGTAAAGAGTATGAATTAAACCTTGGTTTGGACTTGCAAGGTGGTATGAGTGTAACGATGGATGTAAGTTTACAAAACTTACTTACTTCGCTTAGCAACAACCCAAAAGATCCTACTATTAAAAGAGCATTGGAAGCTGCAACTACAGAAAAACTTAGTAGCCAAGATAATTACGTAGATTTATTTACTAAAAACTATATATCACAAAATGGTGCTGGCAAACTGTCTGCAATATTTTCTGGAGCTAATAAAGATATTAAATTAGCAGATGATGATAAAGTTGTAACATCAAAATTAAAAGAAACTGCTAAAGGAGCAATTAACCAAACATACAAAATACTTCAAAAACGTATTGATAAGTTTGGTGTTGCACAACCTAATTTAAATTTAGACGAAAACAAAGGTGTTATTACCGTAGAGCTTGCAGGTATTACAAACCCCGAAAGAGTACGTAAGTTTTTAACATCTTCTGCAAACCTTCAGTTTTGGAGTGTTACCTTGTTAAAAGACCAAGCTTTTCAACAAACATTTACAGAGGCAGATAAAGCATTGGCTAAATACTTGAAAGCAGATACAGCTGCTTTAAAAGATACTACAAAAAAAGTAGGTGAAACAATACTAGGTACTGTTTTACAATATCCTGTTGATCAAAAAACAGGTCAATTGTATGAAACACCATACATTGGTATGGTTTCATTAAAAGATACCTTAATATTAAATGGTTATCTAAAAAACGAAATATTTACAAACCAACTGGGTGCTAACTACAAAATTATGTATGGCGTAGAGCAAAAAGGTAAAGGGGGTTCATTTTTTGAAGTATACGCAGTAGAAAGAATTAATGGTTTAGATAAGGCACCATTGGAAGGTGATGGTGTAGCAGAAGCTAGCCAAGGTTTTGATGACAAGGGCAAGCCTTCTATTAAAATGCTAATGACACCAGCAGGTACAGTTACATGGGCAAACCTTACAGAGAAAAACAACCAACGTTATGTAGCCATTTCATTAGATGATATCGTATACTCTGCACCAAGGGTAAATGGTAAAATTGATGGTGGAAATACTGAAATATCTGGATCATTTACAGTAGAAGAGGCACAAGATTTATCAAATGTTTTAAAAACGGGTAAATTGGATGCTCCTGCTAAAATTGTAGCAGAAAACGTAATTGGTGCTACAATAGGTGAAGAGGGATTGATTGGTGGTAGAAATGCCTTTTTAATTGCTTTTGCAGTTATATTTATTTTAATGTTGGTTTACTACAACACAGGTGGTTGGGTTGCCAATATTGCATTAATTTTCAACTTATTATTTACCATTGGTGTATTGGCATCTTTAGGCTTAACCTTAACAGCTGCTGGTATTGCAGGTTTGGTACTTACTATTGGTTTGGCGGTAGATACAAACGTAATTATATTTGAAAGAATAAAAGAAGAACTTACAAAAGGTAAATCATATCCTGCTGCGGTAAGTGATGGTTATAAAAAATCGCTTGCACCAGTATTGGATGCTCACGTTACTTCTTTGCTTACTGCATTAATTTTATTCTACTTTGGATTAGGTGCTGTACTTGGGTTTGCAACTACACAAATAATAGGTATTTTATTATCATTGTTCTGTGGTATTTTAGTTTCAAGGTTAATTACAGATTTACGTACAGATAAGAATCATCATTTAAATTATTTTACGGCATTGTCTCGTAAAATATTCCAACATGCAAACTATAAGTTCATTGAGAAAAGAAAAATTGCTTATGTAATATCTGCAGTTGTACTTTCTTTGGGGGTTGCATCATTCTTTAATGGATTTAAAGTAGGAGTAGAATTTGAAGGAGGAAGAAGTTATACTGTTTCTTTTGATAAAGCAGTAAAAAATACAGATGTTGCAGCAGATTTAACTGCTGCTTTTAAAGAAGGAAATAAAGATAACATCCCTGTTATAAAAACAGTAAAAGACAATAAACATTTAAACATTACTACTTCGTTTAAAAAAGGTGTTGAAAATGCCGATAAAATAGTAGAAACACAATTATTTGAAGGTTTGAGGAAAGTATTACCAGCGGGTCTTACATTTGATCAGTTTACAGCAAAACACATTCAAAGCTCTACTACGGTTCAACCATCTATTTCTGATGATTTGAAGAGTGGCGCATGGAAGGCTACCTTGTTTTCTATGTTTGCCATCTTTATATACATTTTCATTCGTTTCCGTGATTGGAGATACTCTGCAGGTACTATCGTAACATTGATACATGACGTATTGGTAACATTTGCCGTATTCTCTTTCTTAAAAAATGTAGTTTCTTTCCCATTAGAAATAGACCAACATTTTATAGCTGCGGTACTTACTGTAATTGGTTTCTCTATGAATGATACCGTTATTGTATTTGATAGAATACGTGAGTACAGTAGAGATATGAAAGGAGAAACAAAAACGAATATCATTAACCGTGCTATCAACGATACATTGAGCCGTACGATTATGACATCGCTTACAGTATTCTTAACACTATTGATATTGTTTATCTTTGGCGGTGAAGCTACTAAAGGATTTGCTTTTGCAATGATGGTGGGTGTTATAACTGGTACCTACTCATCAATATTTGTAGGAGCTCCAATATTGGTAGATTTTGCGAAAGATAAACCATTGGGTGCTGCAAGAGATTTAACAGCTAAAGTAAAAGAAGTAGCTCCTGATTTATAATAGTTACTAAAATAAATATAAAGCCCTCAATGTAAAAGTTGGGGGCTTTTTCTTTGTAGAAAAAATTCGTAGGTACTAAGAAAGAATTCTATTGTAGAATAATAACATACACTACATTTCATAAAAAAAGAAAGATGCACCTTTACATTATACAAATGAAATAAAACTCAGCGCTTTTAAATCCAATATCACTGAGAAAAGACTATCCGATATCATTAAAAAAACCATAAAAATCAGTAACACTGTGAAAGCCTTCCAAATTGGAGGCTTTTTACTTTTGTAGAAAGAAATCTAAGATGATAGGAAAAAATTCTAAAGTAGAATAACAACATAAACTACATTTCGCAAAAAAAGAAAGCAGCACCTTTACATCATCCAATTGAAATAAAACTCAGCGCTTTTAAATCCAATATCACTGAGAAAAGACCATCCAATATCATTAAAAAAACCATAAAAATCAGTAACACTGTGAAAGCCTTCCAAATTGGAGGCTTTTTACTATTGTAGAAAGAAATCTAAATTGATAGGAAAAAATTCTAAAGTAGAATAACAACATAAACTACATTTAGCAAAAAAAGAAAGCTGCACCTTTACATCATCCAATTGAAATAAAACTCAGCGCTTTTAAATCCAATATCACTGAGAAAAGACTATCCAATATCATTAAAAAAACCATAAAAATCAGTAACACTGTGAAAGCCTTCCAAATTGGAGGCTTTTTACTTTTGTGGGAAACCCCCAATTTACTTTATAACAGATGTATCAATAGTAGGATATGCCTGCTGCCTATGGCAAGTAATACAAGAAATTACTTCTCCTCCTTTAAAATATTTTTTATTCATATCGTTTGTCATTATCATCATTTTTCTTGCTATCAATTTTTCAGGCTTGGTATCACTTTCAAAAATCAAATCACTGGTTTTATTATTTTTATTATGGCAATAATCACATGTTACACCAAGGGCAACATTATAGCTATCCATAATTTTATCTAATGCGGCTTCGCTAATATTTTTTGGTAGTACTTTTAAATTTTTATACTTAGGTGGTTTTGCTTTATTAGGCAAAGCAGCTGCAATGCTGGTAACAATAAAAACAATTAGCCCCATAATAAAGGTGATGTTCTTTTTCATTTCATACATTTTTTTTTTGATTAATTAATTTTTCTTTACCCATCTTAGTTCCAGCATATTCAAACTATTGGGTACAAAATTAGTAATGTTTTTTTGTACCAAATGTATTGCCATATCATACCATAATGGTACCACGGGTGAATGCTCAATAATTATTTTATCCATGCTTCTATACAAATTATAACGAAGGCTATCATTTGTTTCAGATAATGCCTGCTCGTATAATTTATCATACGCATTATTTTTAAAACGAGTATAGTTGGGCGGTGCAGGGTTTTTGCTATAAAACACACTTAAATAATTTTCTGCATCAGGGAAATCAGCTATCCAACTACCTCTAAAAAACAATGCTTGAGACTTGCTAGTTTGCTCTAACAATAAGCTCTTTTGTATGGCTTCTACCTTTACTGTAATACCTATTTGCTTTAGTTCATTGGCTACATAGCTTGCGAGGTTTGCATAAATAGGTATGGTGAGTAATTTTATTTCGGGCAGATTTTTACCACCTGCAAAACCAGCCTCTTGCAACAACTGCCTAGCTTTTACAGGGTCGTAATTAAAACCTTTTACCAACTCATTGCTAAACGATGGTAACCCTTGTGGAATAAAACCACTCTCTGCCACTGTACCTATTGAGTTGCGCAGGTAAAGCATCAACTTTTTCTTATCTATACCATAGTTTATTGCTTGTCTAATTTTGGCCAATTTTAAAGGTGAATTTTTTAATAATTCATTTGTAGTATCTGCTAAAATTCCAAAATACTCAATATTCAAATAGGGATGTTTTTGCAGGTTTACTTTCTCTTTCCACTCAGCTTTTAAGTTGCCTGTTTTTGATAATAATTCATCTTTAAAAGATGGGTCTATATCATTTATAAAATCTAAACTACCTTGTTGAAAAGCTAAAAACTCGGTAGCCCTACTATCATAAAAATTTACTTTTATTCCATCAATATAGGGCAACCTATTTCCCACATTATCTTTTTCAAAATAGTTATTGTTTTTCTTTAAAACCAAGGCTTGTCCTTCTTCCCATGCTACAAAAGCAAAAGGCCCAGTACCAATGGGGTGTCTACGAAAATCTGACCCATATTTTTCTACAGCCTCCTTTGCAACTATTGAGCAATATTGCATACTTAATATTCCCAAAATGGGTTGAAAAGGATTTTGCAATTTCAATTGAAAAGTAGAATCATCTATTGCTGTAAATGGAGTAATAGAATCTACCCTATTATTAAAAATCCAAGCACCAGGGCTGGCGGTATTTTTATCTATAATTCTGCTAAAGCTATATACCACATCATTTGCTACCAATACCCTACCCTTTGTGTTTGCAAAACATGCATCATCATGAAAAAACAAATCGTTACGCAAGTGAAAAACGATTGTTTTATTATCTGCAGAAAACACCCAACTTTTAGCCAATGATGGTTTTAATTGCATATTACTATCTACCTCTATTAATGTATTGTATAATTGATGTATGCCCCACATAATAGATTGATTTTTTGCAAAAGCAGGGTCTAAACTTGCAATACCACTTACTTCATTATAACGAAATATTTTTTTATTGCTTTGATGCTGATTGTTACAACCAACAAATAAAAACCATAAAAATAAAATAATGACTGAGTGTATAAATTTCATTTACAAAAATTAATAAAGTATTTATGATGTAAAAAGCAAACTAAAAATAAGGTTTAAAAAAATTAAAACCGTTTATCAAATTTATACTTTCAATACCAGTAATTATCATAAATTGTTTTTTAAATTTAAAATATGTTTTTAAGAAAACTTGCTATATCTATATTTATTTGTACAAGCATATACTGTAACACTGCTTATGCACAACTAAATGAAAAGAAAGAAATATTTACAAAAGCAGATACACTAAGAGGTAGCAATGGAATATACAGGCAAAACTGGGATGTACTTAAATACGACATTACGGTAGAACCAGATATAGTAGCTAAAACTATTGTAGGCAAATGTGATATGCTTTTTTTTGATAAGGGTGCTACAAAAATGCAAATAGACTTACAAGAGCCGATGTTACTGGATAGTGTAAAACAAGGAGAAAACAATTTTGAATTTACAAGAGAAAATAATGTTTATTGGCTCATTTATAGAAACATAAAAGAAGGAGAAAAATTTGCTTTTAAAGAAAGTAAACAACATTTGGTTTTTTATTTTCATGGTAAGCCAAGAGAAGCCATACGTGCACCTTGGGATGGTGGCTGGGTTTGGAAAAAAGACAAAAAAAACAGCCCTTGGGTAACGGTAGCGTGCCAAGGCTTGGGTGCAAGTGTTTGGTACCCTTGTAAAGATATACAAAGTGACAAACCTGATAATGGTGCATCGCTTACCATGATAGTTCCTGATAGCCTAGTAGCTGTGGGTAATGGAAGATTAGCAGAAAAAAAAGTTTTGGGCAATGGTAAAACAATTTATACTTGGATAGTAAAAAACACTATAAATAATTATTGTATTGTACCATACATTGGTAAATATGTAAACTTTTCAGAAAAATACAAAGGCTTAAAAGGCAAGCTAGATATGGATTATTGGGTACTAGATTATAATCTTGAAAAAGCAAAAACGCAATTTTTAGATGCTCCAAAAATGATGAAAGCATTTGAACATTGGTTTGGTCCATATCCATTTTATGAAGACAGTTACAAGCTAGTAGATGCTCCACACTTGGGAATGGAGCACCAAAGTGCTATAGCTTATGGTAATGGGTATACAATGGGTTATCAAGGAAAAGATTGGTCTGGCACAGGTGAAGGAATGAAATGGGATTTTATAATAGTACATGAAAGTGGGCATGAATGGTTTGCTAACAGCATTTGTACAAAAGATATTGCAGACATGTGGGTTCATGAGGGCTTTACAGACTATAGCGAAACATTGTTTGTAGATTATTTTTGGGGTAGAGAAGCTGGTAATAATTATGTACAAGGCATTAGAACTAGCATAAGTAATGATGTACCTATAATAGGCAATTATGGAGTAAACAAAGAAGGAAGTGGAGACATGTATTTTAAAGGAGGAAATATGTTGCATATTATAAGACAGATAACCAATAATGATAAAAAATTTAGAGCAATGTTAATTGGGTTAAACAAAGAATTTTACCATAAAACAGTTACAACACAAGAAATAGAAAGTTACATTAGCAAAAAATTAAAATTTGATTTTACTACTATTTTTAATCAATATTTACGTACCACAAAAGTACCTTTGCTAGAATATAAAATAGAAGGTAAGAATATTTCTTATAGATATACGAACGTGGTAGAATCATTTACCATGCCTATAAAAGTAAGTTTTGATACCTCTAATAAAAATGTAAAATGGTTGGAGGCAAGTACAGAATGGAAGAGTATTAAATTAGCAGATTGGTATGATGGAAAAACATTTTTGATTGATAAAAATTTTTATATAAAAAATAAAAATGTGGAGACAGTTGTAGAAGCTAGATAATAAAAAAAAATCTAAAAATTATTTTATAAAAACTTTAAAAAAATATCAATGAAAAAATATTTATTAAATGTAATAATAACAACTGTATTGTTAAGTGCAATAAGCTCTTGTAAAAAAGCAACAGTACCAACGCCTACACCAACACCTGCACCACCATTAACACCCAGTGTTATTGCACCTCCTACTCCATTTGGTTTTTATGTTGTAGGTTATTTCCCTTCCTACAGATCGCTTACGGGTGTGCCCGCTGTAAAATTTAAAATGTGCAATGTAGTAAACTATGCATTTGCAAATATTAATAATACAAGCAACTTGGTTATAGCAAACGCCGCACATTTTATTTCTGTAAGAGATTTTGCAAAAGCCAATGGAGCAAAAGTATTCATAAGCATAAGCGGGCTTGCTGCTGATTTTAAAACTGCAGCTGCAGATGCTAATGGAAGAACAGTGCTTGTAAACAAAGCCATGAACATTGCAAGGACTTATCAACTAGATGGAATTGATATTGATTGGGAATTTCCACGAACAGATGATGGTACAGATGTAATGTATACAGCCTTTATGAAACAATTGAGTGATAGCTGCCATTCAGATCGTAAATATTATCTTACTGCAGCAATAACGGCTGGTAAATACCCCGGTGCTGTAAGAGATGCTATAAAAACAGAATTGCTCACAGGTAATTTTATAGATTGGTTTAATATAATGAGCTACGATGATTTTAATAATATTTTACCTTACCAACACCATACAAATTTAGCATTGGCCAATACGAGTATGAACTATTGGGTAACCAACAGAGGCATGCCTGCAAACAAAGCTGTACTGGGCATTGCAGGCTACGGCAGACCAAGTGGCATAGCTGTAACAACTGGTCTTAATTTAAGTTTTGGTGATATTGTTTTGCAAGGTGGAAACCCACAATCAGACTCTGCGGTAGTATCGGCAAACGGAGTATCAAATTATACTATTTATTATAATGGTATTGCTTCTGTAAAAAAGAAAGCCATGCTTGCAAAGCAAATGGGTAATGGAATAATGCTATGGGAAAAAAGCCAAGATGACCACGGTAGTAATTCTCTATTAAAAGCTGTATGCGATACAATAGGAAGGGTATATTAAAAGATTTATAGAGATTTTTTTACAACCTACATTTCTCCTTTCTTAGCATTCCAAATATACTAAAGTGCTTTGAAGTATTGGTATAGTTTTGTGAAGCGACAGCCGTTGTTGTTATGCAGCATGGGTAAAGTAGCCAAGCGTACCAACAACACTTGAAAAAAACCACCACACTTTTTATTAGTATGATGGTTTACTATTTTTCTTTTTTGATAACCTCTTTTTTATTGGGTCGGCTGGTTGAAAACCATGCCTCGGCTTGCACGGGTGGTGGCTATGGGCGCTCAAGTATGTACGAAGTGACCGACGAAGGCAAAAACCTGTGAGTATGCTTGTAAGTTGTAGTGGGCTGTTGCCAGTTTGACCCGCCGCCGTTTGCTGAAACGTTTCCTATGCTAGTGGCTTTAACTTCTTATTCTAATAAGTCGTTATCAGTTGCATATTTTATCAATTCCTCAAATACTCCTGTAAAAGTTTCATAGGGGACTTCAAAACCTGTATAAGTAGGTAAATTTAAGCGATTACTATCCCCATTTATAAATAAGATTACCACCACATTTTCTGGTGTTTTGTAGCAAAAAAAAGAGTAGGGGTTAAATCTAGGATCATAAAAACTAAGACCTTTTGACCGTCTTAATTCTTCTTCTTGCTCTTCTAACGGACCATTGGCAAAAATTGCTATGGACAGGCTTTCGAGGATTTCTCTATAACTCATTGTAGCATATCTAGATTCATAACTATGCTCCATTCTTTGCAATAAATCTTTATACATATCTGCGAATATATTTAAGTTTGCCTTTGCTTTTAATGTACCTAAAGTTATATTATGAATATGCAATCGAAGAAAATACCTTTTACTAATTGCACTTTGTTTAATACGTAAAGCAAATAGTTTTGTGTCTCCAAATATTTTATCTATCATTTTTTTATTTATTGTATTGATACTTTGTTTGCCAACCGGGTACATTTTTATTTAGCCACGCTAAACCCTTTTGTATATTTTCAACACTTTTATCAGAAAATGTTTTATTTGCAATTTTAGTATTAGCTTTAATATCGGCTTGCACTAGCTTAGTAGGGTCTTTTAGTCTGTCCAAATAATCTTCACCTTTGTTGGCATTACAAATATACTAAAGTGCTTTGAAGTATTGGTCTAATTTCGTGAAGCGACGGCCGTTGTTGGTATGCAGCATGGGTAAAGCAGACAAGCGTACCAACAACACTTGCAGAGCCCACTATTAAAAAACAAAACATTTCACCCGTCATAATGAGTAAGCATATTAAATTCATCTATACCTGTAGCATAAAATTTTGCTGATGAATAATAGTAATCCTCAGTGTGCAAACACAATCCTGCTTTTACTGGATTATAATGAATATATGCTATTTTTTGGTGAAACACTTTTGGCGAAAATAAATCAACAGTAAGGGGATTTCTTTCCCATATTTGATATATTCTATCTTTAGCATCTACTTTAAAACTTTCTAATAAAGAAGGATTATGCTTTTGCAAATCTTCTTTTATTTTTTGTGCAGTAAATGTCATGAAGCTATGTTGTAATTTAACTTTTGTTGTGGGTGGAATTTGTTGCCATACCAAATGAATATGGTTACTCATTATTACAAAAGCATACAATTTGACTTTGCTTTCTTTTACACAAAACTGCAAACTTTCTACTATTATATTTTTGTATTTATCTTCTTCCAAAAGATGCTGCCAGTTGAGTATAGT
>JAYVID010000185.1:0-11136 GCA_043770525.1 Ferruginibacter sp. | reverse complement strand
TGATTATGATAGGGATATGCAACTGCCGTTTAAATCATCTGCAGATTGTATTTCAAATATTAGTTTTGCGTCTGTTCCTGCTTTTATAGAATTTAATTTTGATAGAGAAGAAGTATTATTCACTACAAAAAAATCTTTCCTATTAATAAATCAAAATTTAATTTCTTCTTACTTATCTTTTATTTGGCAACCGCCAAGAGTAGTTTAATTTTTGCATTTTTTATTTTGCCCATTTACATTTAATGAATGTGAGTTTTTGTTGTGCTTGATAGAAATTACTATGTAATTTTTATTGCCATATTATCAGGTATTTCGTAATTGATGCAGGATTATGTTCATTAATTAAGGGCTAACAATTTTGCTATTCATTTTAATAAAGAATTATATTTTATGCTGAATAAAATAATAGAGTTTTCTATAAAAAATAAACTTATCGTAGGTTTGTTTACCCTAGCATTAATTGGATATGGCGCTTATCAAATAACCAAACTTCCTATTGATGCTGTGCCCGATATTACGGATAACCAAGTACAAGTTATTACAGTTTCGCCAGCGCTGGGTGCGCCAGATATTGAACGTTTTATTACTTTCCCCATAGAACAAGCCAATAGCAATATTCCAGGGTTAAAAGAAATTCGCAGTTTTTCTAGGTTTGGACTTTCGTTAATAACCATTGTGTTTGATGATGATGTAGATGTATATTGGGCTAGGCAGCAAGTAACAGAAAGAATACAATCTATAAAATCGCAAATACCACAAGGTATGGGTGAGCCTGTGCTAGCGCCAGTAACTACAGGGCTTGGTGAAATTTATCAATATGTGCTTAAACCAAAAAGAGGATATGAAAAAAAATATGGACCTACAGAATTAAGAACAATACAGGATTGGATTGTAAAGCGACAACTCATTAATGTAAAAGGTGTAGCCGATGTGAGTAGTTTTGGAGGAAGAGTAAAACAATATGAGATAGCAGTAAATGCAGATAAATTAAATGCTCTTGGAATAACCATGAATGATGTATTTACAGCATTAGAAAAAAACAATGAAAATACAGGCGGTGCATATATTGAAAAAAAAGCCACCGTTTTATACATACGTGCAGAAGGCTTGATTGGAAGTATAGATGATATAAATAACATTGTAGTAAAAACTACTAACGGAAATCCATTGCTGATAAGAGATATAGCAGAAGTAGGCTTGGGCAACGCAATAAGATATGGCGCTATGACTTATAATGATGAAGGAGAAGTGGCAGGTGCAGTAGTTATGATGCTTAAAGGTGATAACAGCAGCCGAGTTATAAGTGATATAAAAGATAAAATAATACAAATACAAAAAACATTGCCAGAGGGAGTGGAGCTTGAGCCTTTTTTAGACAGAACAAAAATGGTAAACAGTGCTATAGGAACCGTTGGTACAAACTTATTGGAAGGTGCTTTAATTGTTATTTTTATATTGGTTTTGTTTTTAGGAAATTTTAGAGCAGGATTAATAGTGGCTTCTATCATTCCTTTGGCAATGTTGTTTGCTATTATTATGATGAACATATTTGATGTGAGTGGAAATTTAATGAGCCTTGGCGCATTGGATTTTGGTTTGATAGTAGATGGTGCGGTAATAATTGTGGAAGCGGTGATGCATCAGTTGGCAAAGGGCAGAGGGCAGTTGGTAATTGGCAGCTGGCAAGGGGCAGAGAGCAGTGGGCAAGATGCAACGGGTAATTTGCAAACTTTGCCTGCTGCCAACCGCCTACTGCCAACTGAATATTCTCAAAATGAAATGGACGAAACAGTTTTAAAAACTTCTGTAAAAATGAGGAACGTAGCCATTTTTGGTGAGTTGATTATTTTAGTAGTATACTTACCCATTTTCACTTTGCAAGGTATAGAAGGAAAAATGTTTAAACCAATGGCACAAACAGTCGCCTTTGCATTGCTAGGTGCGTTCATACTTTCGCTTACGTATGTGCCTATGATGAGTGCTTTGTTTTTAAGTAAAAAATCATCTTTCAAAAAAAATATTTCAGATAAAATTATTGCAGCTTTAGAAAATGTACACCAGCTATTTTTAAAAAGAGTATTGCTATTTCCAAAAATAATTTTAAGTATTGTTGTTGGATTATTTATTTTCTCACTTATTGTTTTTTCTAAAATGGGAGGTGAGTTTATACCAGAACTGCCTGAAGGAGATTTTGCAGTAGAAACGAGGGTACTTGTAGGAAGTAATTTAAACACCTCTACGGATGCAATTTTAAAAGCATCTAAAATTTTATTGAAAAATTTTCCGGAAGTTGAAAAAGTTGTGGGTAAAACAGGTAGTGGCGAAATACCAACGGATCCCATGCCGATGGAAGCTAGTGATATGATGATTATTTTAAAAGACAAAAGCAAATGGACATCTGCAAGTACGTGGAATGTGCTATCCGAAAAAATGGGTGCAGCTTTGGAAGATATACCAGGCGTTACATTTAGCTTTCAGTACCCTGTTGCCATGCGTTTTAACGAGTTAATGACAGGCTCGAAGCAAGATGTAGTTTGCAAAATATTTGGCGAAAATTTAGATACACTTTCAAAATATTCTAAACAACTAGGCGATATTTCTAGCAAAATAGAAGCTGCAGAAGATGTATATGTAGAGCCCATTGAAGGTTTACCACAATTGATAATTACTTACAATAGAAATTTAATAGCACAATTTGGGTTAAATATAGAAGACATAAATAAAGTAGTAAACACTGCACTAGCAGGGCAAAGTAGTGGTTTGGTGTTTGAAGATGAAAAACGATTTGATTTGATTGTTAGACTTGGTAGTGCACAACGACAAAATATTGAAGACATACAAAACCTACTTATCCCTACTCCTAACGGCAATCAAATACCATTGAGCCAAGTAGCAGATATTAGAATTAAAGAAAGTGTGAATCAAATACAAAGAGATGATGCTAAACGACGAGTAACAGTAGGTTTTAATACTGGGAATAGAGATGTGCAAAGTATAGTAAAAGATTTACAAACAGCAGTTGAAAAAGATTTAAAATTGCCTGTGGGCTATTACGTAGAATATGGTGGGGCATTTGAGAATTTAGTAAATGCAAAAAACAGGTTATTAATTGCTGTACCTATTTCGCTTATTTTAATTTTTATTTTATTGTTCTTAGCATTTAAATCTGTAAAGCAAGGGTTGCTTATTTATTCTGCTATTCCCCTATCTGCAATGGGTGGTATATTTTTTTTAGCTGCCAGAGGTTTGCCATTTAGTATAAGTGCTGGTATTGGTTTTATAGCATTATTTGGTGTAGCAGTTTTAAACGGAATTGTTTTAATATCTGAATACAATAGAATAAGGAAGAGTATGCAAGATGTAGTTGAAAATAAGTTGCAAGCAATAAGTAATGAACAATTGATGCAAATAGTTTTGGAAGGTACAAAGATTAGATTGCGCCCAGTATTGTTAACTGCATTGGTAGCATCTTTAGGGTTTTTGCCTATGGCATTGAGCAATGGTGCAGGCGCTGAGGTACAACGACCATTGGCTACTGTTGTTATTGGGGGCTTATTGGTAGCTACATTTTTAACTTTATTTATTTTACCATTGCTATATATAATTTTTGAAAAAAAAAGAAGCCAGCAGATTCATAAATAGCCTTCTGCGGAAAATCAGCGATATCTGTGGGAGAATAGAGTATAAAAAAATATGCCCGCAGATTTTGCAGATTACCGGAGATGTTAAACACTTTTTCTGCGAAAATCAGCGATATCTGTGAGAGAATAAAGTATAAAAAAATATGCCCGCAGATTTTGCAGATTAGCGCAGATATTAAACATTTTTTCTGCGAAAATCAGCGATATCTGTGGGAGAATATAAAATTTAAAACATAAAACAAATATCATGACAGAAAATGAAATTTCTTACATCATTCGTGGTGCTATTTTTAAAGTTTACAATGAACTTGGGCCAGGATTATTTGAAAGTGTTTATGAACCAGCATTAATGTATCAAATAAAAAAAGATGGATTAAATGCAAAGAGCCAACAAGAAGTACCTGTATTTTATGATGGGCAAAGGTTAGATATTGGCTTTAGGCTTGATATATAAGTTGAAGATTTAGTAATTATTGAAATAAAATCTGTTGAAGAATTAAAAAAAGTTCATCATAAGCAATTGTTAACATACTTAAAATTAACTACGTTAAAGTTAGGTATCCTTGTAAATTTTAATACAGACGATATAGTTAAATCAATTTTTAGAAAAGTAAAAAATTTATGAAAACAATATTTATATCTGCGTTTATCTGCTTTATCTGCGGGAATATTCTTGCGCAGGAAAAAATTACGCTTGAAAAGGCTATTGAAATGGCCACAACAAACAGCTTAAAAATAAAGAATGAAGTGCTAAATAGTGAGTATTTAAAGCGATTGACAAAAACGGCTTATGATATTCCGAATACAACAGTAGGCACAGAGCTTGGACAATTTAATAGCAATGTGTTTGATGTAAAATTAGGTGTGTCGCAAAACATTAAATTCCCTTCGGTGTATAAAAAACAAAAACAACTATTGTTAGAAGAAGCAAAGGCAGGCGAATGGAACGAAGCCATGCAAAAAAGAGCAGTTGCAAAACAAGTGCCCCCCGTTTTTTATGAAATGATATACTTGCAAGAAAAAGAAAAATTATTGCTAAGGTTAGACAGCATTTACAGTGAATTTTTGCGCAAAGCAACACTTCGTTTTAACAAAGGGGAAAGTAATATTTTGGAAAAAACTACTGCCGAAAATCAATTGGGACAGATAAAAGTGCAATTAGAAGAGTTGAGAAGCGATTACAAAATATTGCAAACACAGTTTAATTATTTGCTAAACTCAGGAACAAATTATTTACCTGTGGCTGATAAATATAAATTAGATTTTGTGGAAAATGCAGAGGATAATTTTAATACTGCTACTCCTGTAATAAAATTGATTGAACAAGAAAAAAATATAAACATTGCAAAAATAATGGTAGAAAAATCGAAGAAAACACCTGAGTTTATAGGTGGGCTTTACTATCAAACTTTTAGAACAAATGCGGCATTGCAAAATGGTTATAACGGTTTGTATGGATCATTGGGTTTGGCTTTTCCTATTTTTAATACAGCTATAAAAAATAGGGTAAAAGCGCTAGAGGTAAACAATGATATAGCCAACAATAAATTGCAAATAGAAAAACAAAATTGGCAAAATCAATATCAACAATTGCTACAAGAGTATAAAAAATACAGCACTACAATTATCTTTTATGAAAAAGAAGCTTTGAAAAATGTGGATTTAGTTTTGGCAACTGCCAATAAGAAATTTATAAGTGGTGATATTAATTATTTAGAATGGGTGATGCTTATAAACCAAAATACAGAAATACAAAGCAATTATGTAGAAGCTATTCGTAAATTAAATGCTGCCATAGTGCAACTTAATTTATTAACCAATAAATAATAAAGGTGATTTTTTCTTCACCAAAAATAAAATAAAAATTGAAGTGTATGAATAAGAATATAATCATTGCAATAATAACCATTGGGTTTTTATTTGCTTGTAAAAGTGAAACAAAACCAGCAGAAAAAGCTACTGCTACTGTAGCAATTGAAAATGTAGTTTCCCTTAGTGATGCACAGTATAAAAATGCTGATATTGAAATAGGCACTATGGGTAACCAGTTAATATCTACTATAATAAAAGCAAGTGGCAAAATAGATGTGCCTCCCCAAAACCTTGTGTCTATAAGTGTACCCAGTGGAGGCTATTTAAAAACTACAAGTTTGCTTGAAGGCATGCATGTAAATAAAGGGCAGGTGTTATGTACTATTGAGGATAAACAATTTTTGCAAATGCAAGAAGATTACTTGATGGCTAGAGCAAAAATTGGTTATGCAAAAGCAGAGTATGAAAGACAAAAAGAATTAAACAAAAGTAAAGCTAGTAGCGATAAGGTCTATCAACAAGCACAATCAGAATACAATTCATTGTCAATTTTAATACAATCGTATGCAGAAAAATTAAAATTTGCGGGTATTAACCCCAATAATGTTTCTACAAAAAATATGGCTAAAAGCATCAATGTTTATTCGCCAATTAATGGTTATGTATCTAAAGTAAATGTAAATATTGGAAAGTATGTAACACCTAGTGATGTATTATTTGAAATTGTAAACCCAACAGATATACATTTGGCTTTAAATATTTTTGAAAAAGATATTGTAAAACTTTCTGTAGGGCAATTGGTACAAGCATATAGCAATAATAATCCTGAAAGAAAATACCCATGTGAAATTATTTTATTGGGAAAAGATTTTTCTGAAAATAGGAGTACAGAAATTCACTGTCATTTTAATAAGTATGATAAAACATTGCTGCCAGGTATGTATATGAATGCAGATATTATTGTAGAAAGCCAACTAGCAAATACACTGCCGGAAGATGCAATTGTAAGTTTTGAAAATAAGCAATATGTGTTTACAGAAAAAGACAAAAAGTCATATCAGATGCTGGAGGTAAACACAAAAAATACGAAAGATGGTTTTACTGAAATAACATCTAACAATATAGCAAAAGATGTAAAAGTTGTAATAAAAGGAGCTTATACATTGCTAATGGCATTGAAGAATAATGAGGAAGATTAATTATAAAAAGGGTATTCAAAAAAAATCTCAAAAAGTTATCATACTGATTGAGATTTTTTTTTGATTGATTTATAAACCTTTAGTGTATTTCCATTCCCATCATTTGCAATCCTTTTCCGCCTTTTACTTTTATGGTTTTATTTACTCCATTAGATGTGATTGTAATTGTATTTTCTCCATCATGCAATGGTATGCGAACATAATGTACAAAAGCTGGTAAGCTTTGCCAGTTGCGGGTATCCGCTTTTTCATTTATAGTATTAAAAATATTCATTGCAAGCCCAACAACATTGCCTACTTTATTTATACGATCTTCTTTTTTCTTTTCTAGCTTTTCTTTTTCAGTGTTAGATGTATCTGCTGCTTCTCTTTTATCTGTACTTCTTGCTATACCTTCCGCCAAAGCCTCAGTGCCTTTTTCTAATAATTTTTTGGTAAGCTGCCTTGCCAGTGCATTACCCATTTCTATTAAAAAACGCTCCTTCATTACATTCACCGTTACACTATTTATATTTTGAGCCATTTCTGTGTTGTACAATACCGAGTCATTGCTTACAACAATATTTTGTGATTCAAAATATTGTACCCTGTAAGAAGGTAATGCCAGTTTAAATGTTCTAATACTTGCCAATTTATCATCAGAAATATTATAGGCAGCATTGTTAAAATTAAAATTGGAGTTGTAACCATTTGCATCTACATAATTAAAACTGTTTATACCATCTTTTGTAGCTGTAAGAAAAAAATTATTTTCTTCTTTTATAGGTGCATTTCCTTCTTCTAAAAAAAGTATAAGTTCTCCACTATTAATATTTGCTTTTGTAAAAGAAGCATTAAATACTTTTTCATATTGATCATGCTCTCCCATAAACTCAATAGCCAATGATGTTCTAATTAAATCTTTTTTTAACTGCTCAGGTAATGTTACCCCATAATATTCATTTTTATTATTTACAAAAAGTTCTGCTGCATTTCTATAAGATATAAAAGCATTATTCATATCACCAGCCATTTCATAAATCATGCCTTGCAAGTTTAGAGCAAATGCATCTTTGCTATACCGATTGTCTTTGTTTACAAATTTATCTTCTTGCTTGTAAGTAGATAAAGTAATGCGTCTTGCTTCTACTACCGCATCTTCTGTTTTACCTAAAGCAGCATAATTTAATGCTTTGTAAAAGTGCATCATAAATTTTTCATGATCTTCACCTTTGTATGTTTGGCGCATTGGGTTTATCAAATTGCCCATGGCTATATCGGAAAAACTTTTAAAACTATTTTCTATTAGATTATCTGCTACATTTAAATATAAGTTACTGGTAGCAAAATTATTTTGTAAACGATAAAGCTTACCCATTTCTAAATTATACAGTAAAGCGTTTCTATCTTTTTTTAGTAGTTTGTTTTGCTCTAAACTTTGTGTAGCTTTTTCATAATCTTTAGCTCGTAAGTTATCGTAATACGAACCCATAGATTTGTTATAGCTAGCGCAAGAATAAAGAAAGGGCACCAACATTAATACTGCCAATGCCCTTTGCAGTGTGATTTTCATCAGTAAAGTTTTAGTGTGAAATAATAAAACTGATGTGCTATTTTAATTCTTTACGTTTTTTGATATCTTCTTATCTCCTATCCAAACAACTTCATTTGTTTCAATATTGGTAAGTACAAGATCTATTTGATAAGTAACCGTTTTCTTTCTTTTAAACCCATCTACAATAGAGTTTATTGAACCTTGCAAAATATAATCTGCTCCTTTTTCTAAACCAAACTTTTTCATAGTGCTTACACTTGAATTGGTTTGTTGGTCACTTTTTTCTCCACGCATTTCTTCACGCTTTTTACCACTTTGTACAAGGCCTACTTTTTCTGTAGTTACAAAACTTTTTTCTAAGTCGTTCATAAAAGTTTCTGCTTCTATATGCTCGTGGCTTTTATTGTTTACAAAGCCAACTATTACTATGGGTTTTTTTCCTTTAGTTTGTAAATGATCACCTAACCATTTTCCTGTAAGTGATTGGTTTATCATATCCTCAGCTGTTAAGCGACTATCTGTATAATTCCATTTGCCACTAATATCTGGAGTGTCTATAGGATCTATTCTTGTAACTTTATGTGCGCATGAAGCAAATATGATTAATGCGATTGCTGCTAAAATTGTAGTTATCTTTTTCATAATGGTGAGTTTTATTAGTTTTATAAAATGTAATAGTTTATTTTTTTGTAAATAATGGTTTACCAAAACCAACGAAAACAATTGTATCTATAACCATTGTTCCATCCGTTGTTATAGTTGTTCCATCCATTGCCAAAGTAATCGTTATTCCAGCCATTGTTCCAATTGTTATTAAAGCCGTTGTTGTAATTGTTGAACAATCTTCTATCTCTTCTAAAAATTCTGCGTTCTGCTTGGCGTTCTGCTTTAGCTTCACTAAAATCATAAGCTTTGTAGGTATCTTGTATGGTTGTGTTGTTGGTCGTTTGCAAACTCGCTTGTGTGCCTGCGTACTTATCCATACTTACTTTGTAATTCGGATTTTGATCAGTGGCAAGTTCTTGTGCTTGTGTAGCTAAACCTGCTGTAAAAACGCTAAGTGTAAAAATTAATTTTTTCATGTTTGTAGGTTTTAATGTGAATTTTATAAATCAAATATAATACCGTATTTATATGTTTAACGAAGATGAATCAAAAAAGTTACAGCCTTAACAAAACTTTACAAAAGGTATACTTGCTTGTATTAACGGTAGTTACAGCTTACACACACTTACTAATTTTTTTTATAAACTAACAATTGTTAGTAAAAATAATTTTCACTTTTTCGTTAAATTTTTAATACTTATATATGTAAAGACAATCGTAAATAATAAAAGGTTGGCACAAAAAAAATATTTCTAAAAAAAAAAATCCCCTCACAAAAAATGTGAAGGGAAAACATTATTTTTAAAAAAGAATATTAATGTTGGTGATTGTGTTGCATAGCTACCAACTCATCTACTGTTACTTTTTTAACGGTAGGTTTTGCTTCTCCTTCTGCCCAGTTAAATAACTTTTCAGTAACCATTTTACGATAAGTGGTATCTACATGTTTTTCATCTTTCATCATTCTATCGATGTAGCTTTCTAGCCAGCTCATATCTTCTCCCATATTCATGTTGCCAAAATAGCGGCTCACTTCTTCTTTCATGCTTGCACGAAGATCAGCTTCTGTAACTTCTAGTTTGTTACCATTAATAATAGTATCACTTATTAATGTCCATTTCAATTGGTTTTCAAATGTTGGATACTCTGCTTCCGCTTCTTCCTGCGTACGTTGTTTATCACCACCTGTTTTCAACCAACGGGTAAGAAACTCTTTAGGAAATTCCATCTTTGTTTCGTCTAACAATAAATGATAAATTTGGTCATGTAATTGATTAGCAGATTGTGAAGCCCAGTATTTTTCTATTTCTGATTGCAAAGCTGTTCTTAATGCTACCTCTGTTTTTATTTCTTTTCCTGGATAAACTTCATTGAAAAATTCTTCGTTTAATTCTCTTTTTTCAACTAATCCTATCGTTTTAATTTCTAAATTAAAATATTTTTGTGCAGCATCTTCATCATTTTTTGCAAAGCCTAGGTCTTGCAACATCATTTCTAATTTATCTCCTTCAAAAGTACTTGCCAACTGAAACACAAAATTCTCACCTACTTTTTTACCCATCAATTGCTTTTGCATTTTTGGGTTAAAATATTTTATCAATACAGAATTTTCTTTTACAATTCCAGCTTCTAAGTCTATGGAGTTTTCATCACACTCTGTAAAAAGAACATTCACCACATCTTCTTCATTGTCTACCGCTTCCTTCTCATTCATCTTACCAGCTTTCAATTGCATGCGGTTTATTTCTTCAGTTACCATTTCGTCTGTTACTGCTACGTTATGGCGTGTAAGTTTTGCAGCTGCAATATTTGGTAATTCAAATTTCGATTTCAATCCTATTTCAAAAGAAAAGTCAATGTCTGCTGGGTTATTCATATCCAATTTGCTCATTTCATCTGGCAATGGCAAAGGTTGTGCAAAAATTTCTGGCTTTTCTTTATCTAAATAAGTATACAGTTCTTTTTCAATAGTGCGTAATACTTCATCAGAAAAAACACCTGCGCCATACATTTTCTTAATCATGCCAGCTGGTACCATTCCTTTTCTAAAACCAGGTATGTTGGCTGTTTTGCTGTACTCTTTTAGCTTTTTTTCAAAAGCGGGTAAGTAATCTTCTTTTGTAAGTTTTACGGTCAGCTTATCGGTTAATAAGCCAATGTTTTCTCTAACTACTGTAGCCATTTTATTGTTTTTGCGCCGGTCTTATAAGCGGCATTTAAAAAAAATCCTTCCGTTTTGGCGGAAGGAAGTTGTGTGTGTGCGGATAATAGGGGTCGAACCTACATGCCTTGCGGCGCTAGATCCTAAGTCTAGTGCGTCTGCCAATTTCGCCATATCCGCAAA
>JAYVID010000184.1:0-5885 GCA_043770525.1 Ferruginibacter sp. | reverse complement strand
GTATTAGGTTCAAATATAGTTAAACATGCTTTATTTCCTTCTTCAATGCTTGGTTTTGGTATCTTAAAAATATGTCTAATGTTTTCTGTTAACATTTTTACCAAACTTTCAGTATCATTTACGATACCATTTACAGTACCATATAAAGTTTGCAAAGTTATCATCCCATTTTTTGCATATTCAAATTCACATACTTTTTCATCCCAACTATAAGGTGCGTGGTGGCTAGCTATGCAATCAATTTCTCTTGCTCGCAATGCGGCTTGCAATGCGTGCATATCTGCTCGTGTACGTAAAGGTGGGTTCACTTTTAAGTTGGTATCATAGCTACTCAAATCTTCATCGCAAAAACATAAATGATAAGGAGTAACAGAGCAAGATATTTGCAAGCCTCTTTTCTTTGCAGCTCTTATTAATTCAATTCCTTTTTTTGTAGATACGCCTGTAATATGTAATTTAGAATTTGTATAATCAAGCAATTCAATATTACTAGCAATCATCAGTTCTTCTGCAATAGCAGGTTTACCGGGTAAGCCAAGTTTGGTACTTTCTATCCCTTCATTCATTAATCCACCATCGCTTATACTTTTATCGTCAGCTATTTGAATAATTGTGGCGTTTTTTGCAACCACATACTGCATTGCTTTTAGTAAAATTCCAGCTTGCTGTATCGATTTTGTACCATCACTAAAAGCCACTGCTCCACTGGTATGCATATCGTACATTTCAGATAAAGTATTGCCTTCTGCATTTTTTGTAACAGCACCTATTGGGTAAATATTTATTGGGAGTTGTTTTGATCTTTCAATCAAAAATTCTACTTGAGCTTTGCTATCCACTACTGGGTTTGAGTTTGGTATAAGCATTACATCTGTATATCCACCTGCCGCTGCTGCATTTGCTCCACTTTCCAAGGTTTCTCTATGTTCATTACCTGGTTCTGCAAAATCTGCAAAAATATCCATCCAGCCAATGCTTACGTGAAAGTCATTTCCTTTTATTATTTCACAATTTTCTGGAGAAATGTTATTGGCTATTTGTTTGATAATACCATCTACGATAAGAATATCTTTTACCTGCTTATGATAAGCTGAAGATGCCGCAATGATGGTTACTTGCTGTAGTAGTACATTCATTTTTTAGAGATTGAGCAAATATCTGAAAAAAATGGGAGACTAATGCTACGAACTAAAAAAAGCCTTAAAGTAATAACCTTAAAGCTTTTTTAGAATGCGTTAATATTTACAATTATTGCTTTGTCATTTCTACTTGCCCATTCCCTGTAACAGCTCCGTTGTTACCTCTAAAACCTACTAATTTATTATCATTTGTAAGGGTACATTGTACAGATCTATTCACGTCTATCGTTAAGAAACGGTAAGTGCACCTAAATGTATTGCCATTTAGCACCCATGTACCTATTCCTTTATTTGCATCTGGGGCAGTGGCGGTAGTAAAGCCGTCATGAACGATTATTTCCCCTCCTGCTTTTATTTCCCAATATTGATTATTACTTGGTGCTGTTGCGTCACTAGTGCTGTATTTTCCTAACCAATTTCCAGCAATTCGTTGAGGGTCTGGCGTAGGAGTAGGCACAGGGCAATCTGTTTTTTTGCAAGAGCTTACCATTAATGCAATTGTAATGGCAAATAAAAATATTTTTTTCATGTTTTTGTATTTTAGTTTATTAAAACATGAAATTGTAGTAATTTTTTTTTTAAGAAAATGCCATTTAGTGTACGGTTATTTTAAGTATGTAAACGGTATTATTTAAAGCATTTTTTTTAATCTATAGCTTGAATGAGGAAGTTTTGTGTAATATTTTTTACACCAATATTTAAAATAAGGATATCTTTTATTTGCCAGTGATGAGAAGATGAAGCCGCAGTGATGGCTACATGCTTTAGTAGTGCATTCATTTTTTAGAGATTGAGTAAATATCTGAAAAAATGAGAGAGTAGTAAAGGAATATAAATACAACTAAAAAGGTTTCGGAATAATACTCCAAAACCCTTAGTCATCATTTTTATGGTTAACCCAATTATTGTATGAATAACAAATGCTATGCTTTTAAATTAGGTATAATAATTTTAAAATTACAAGTCTTACTTTTTGTGTTTTGTGAATAAAAATCAAATTACACTTTTGTCACAGTAAATGTTCCAGTAAATGAACCTCCACTTGTTTGTGTTAAAGTACCAACTTCAATTTTATTAGTAGTAGCATTATATGTTCCCTGCCCTTTCCAAGCATTACCAGATTGTATAAAAAAGATACGCACTATATTGCTGTTTGGGGTTTTATTCCATGAGCCACTAGCAATAGTAAAACTAGGTACATTAAACCCACCAGATATAGTGCCATCGGCAGCTAATGCAAGCGTAAAAGTATAATTAATCCCATTAATTGTACAAGGCCCAGACCAAGAGGAAGCACTCAAATCAACAGGAGGTTCTACTACAGCAGGCGTAGGGCAATCTTTTTTACAAGAAGAGACTGCAAGCATTGCTACTGTGATACCCAAAAGAAATAATTTTTTCATGACTTTATTTTTTATTTTATTAAAACATAAAACTGCATTATTTTCTTGTTCGAACATTGTAGTAGTTAGTGTACGGCTCGTTTGAGTATGTGAATGGCGTTGTTTTAGGGATTATTTTATCATTTAGTGTGTTAATTTTAGGTTTAGTAACCGAAAACCGATTAAAGAATGAAAGGCATGTTACGATCTTGATATATTATATTTTGATGACCAATGTCTTCTTTTAGGTAATTTTCTTTTTTTAATTTGAAGTACTTTTGCATTTGTAGTTGGTACAAATTGTGCAACTACATTTCCGTAAGAGTCGTTATTCGTATATAATTTTGCTGATTGTTTTATATAGTCTTTAGGTATTGCTTTTTTTTGCTTAACTGTATCTTGCTTATTTGCCATTGGAGCTCCTTGTGCAATGGCTTTATTATTGCTGCCTAAAATAATAAAAACAAATAAAAATATAGCTGCTATTTTCTTTAAAAAAGGTATAGAAAAATAAGCTATTTGTTTTACAAAATCTTCTACAGTTGGTAACGGTTCATTAAGTTGCTCTGCTTTAAATCTGCCACATACATTAGTATTGGTTTCAAAGTGTAATAAAATTTGCTGTGGTTGCCAAGTAGTAAAATCAATTACCGTTTTGCTACATACATCACAATGTCTACCAATATTATTTGGTGTCATTGCATCCCATTTTTCATGGCATGGGGTAGGTATGGTTATTTTTGTTTGCATAAAGTAGTTTCTTCATTTCAAATTTATGCTACAATCTCTATCAAATTTATTATTTAACAATTTATTTTGTAACAGGCGTAGCAATCATCTTCCCCATTATCATTTCTTTTGTAGAGTCCTTTTGTAAGGGAATTTCTATTACTGCTGGTTCACCCATTTGTATGTATTCAGTTTTTGGACAATTAGTTTTTTTATAATTTGTTTGATTTGTCAGTTTTGGAGCACCTAAAGAGTCGGGTCTAAATTGTATGCTAACGAAGCCAGTTAATGATTGATTAATTGGCTTTTTAAATTTTATTCTTCCTATGGTTTTTTTACTACTATCATTGGGTATTATTGCATCATATTTTGTCTTCTTTTCAATTGGGTTTACAATTAAAGTATCTCCTAATAAATGACTTTCTACTTTTTTCATTTCTATTTTGTCATTTAAAGCCATCTTTCCCATCATCCTATTTTCATTACAACTACTACCTCCAATTACAAATGCAAATAAAAAAATAGCTGCTATTTTTTTTAAAGTAGATATTTTAAAATATGCAATCTGCTTTACAAAATCTTCTGCTGATGGTATTGGTTCGTTTAGTTGTTCTACATTAAATTTTCCACATACGTTTTCGTTGCTTTTTAAATGCTGCAAAATAGCTTGTGGATGCCAAGTTGTAAAGTCCACTACTGTTTTTACACAAGAGTCGCAATGGCGCCCAAGTTCATTTGGGTGCATTGCATTCCAATCTTCATGGCAAGGTGTAGGTATTGAAATAATACTTTGCATAAAATCGTTTTCTTTATAGATGCACGATTTTACTTTTTTGCATAAATACTTAAAAGATATTTTACAAAATTTCTACTTTTTTCTCTGCAATTATTTTGCCTAATGAATCTAATAAAACTACAAAGTATGTTCCTTTAGCTGTATTGCTCATGTTCACACTCATATTCCTGTATGATGGATTAAGGTTATAAGTTTGATTAAATACTTTAGCCCCTTTGTTATCAAAAATATTTAATGTATAGGAGCCCGCATTAAAATTCCCATTAAAATAACCTACATTAAATATTCCTCTATTCGGATTTGGATAGATAAACAATGAATTTACAGCTGTGGTAGTAAGTGTAGCTCCAGTAGCAGATGCTGTACAACCTTTACTTGATGTTACAACAACAGAATAATTTTTTGCTTCGGCTGCAAGTACCACGACTCTATCTGTATTTGTTGTTAAATTAATATTGTTATTTTTTGTCCATAAATAATCATAGTTATCAGTAGGAGTCGCTTTTGCAAAAATTGTAACGGGAGAAAAAGGTGCAATAATATTTACCAATGGCGCATTTATTTCCACCACTGGTTGAGGAGCTACTACTACCGTTACACTTTGGCAATTTGTAGTATTGCAAGTACCTTCTATTCTTACAAAAAATGTACTGGTATTGTTTACAGCAATATTATTTAAAGTAGCGCCAGTTCCTATTAAAGTACCGCCACATGCACCTGTATACCATTTATACGATGCTCCTGTACTAAGGCTGCCAGCATTAGCCATTAGGTTTACAGTGCCACTGTTGCCACAAATTAATGTTTTACTTGCAGTAGCACTTGTTGGTGCTATTGATAAGCTATTAATGATAATATTTGCTGTAGTAGAAAATGCTGCACAACCACCGCTTGTTGCTAAAGTATATGTTACTAAGTAAGTTCCTGCTGTACTTGCACTCACATCTACATCACCTGTTGTAGCATTAATAAAAAGCCCAGTGGTAGATGAGTATGTACCACCTGCATTGCCAGTTCTTGTTACTGTGGCAGTACCTGAGCAATAAGGACTACCAGCATAATTTATAGTAGCAGAAAGTGCAGCTATGATTGTAATATTAGCTGTAGTAGAAACTGTAGCACAACCACCTGCTGCGGTAATTGTATAAGTAACAGTGTAAGTACCTGCATTGGATGTTGCAAGATTTACGGCACCAGTTGTTGTATTTATTGAAAGCCCTGTTGTTGAAGAGTAAGTTCCTCCAATTGTTCCAGTTCTTACAACATTTGCAGTACCACTGTTTATACAATATGCTATAGTGCCATAAGAAATAGTAGCAATTGGAGCAGTAGTAATTGTTATTGCAGCAGTTGTTGTAAAGATAGCGCAACCACCCGCTGCTGCTATTGTATAAGTTACAGTGTAAGTACCTGCGGTAGTTGTAGCAATGTTCACTTCTCCTGTTGAAGCATTTAATGATAAGCCAGTTGTTGATGAATAAACTCCTCCCGTTGTTCCAGTTTTAGTAACCGTTGCATTAGATAAATTGCTGCAATATGGAGAGCCTGCATAATTTATTGTAGCAATTGGAGCAGTAGTAATTGTTATTGCAGCAGTTGTTGTAAAGATAGCGCAACCACCCGCTGCTGCTATTGTATAAGTTACAGTGTAAGTTCCTGCAGTACTTGTAGCAATGTTTACTTCTCCTGTTGTAGCATTTAATGATAAGCCTGTTGTTGATGAATAAACTCCTCCTGTAGTTCCCGTTCTTGTAACTGTTGCGGTAGGTACATTACTACAATAGGGAGAACTTGCATAATTTATTATAGCACTTGGTGCAGCAGTAATAGTTATTGCTG
>JAYVID010000183.1:0-2462 GCA_043770525.1 Ferruginibacter sp. | reverse complement strand
CCCTTTTTTATGGGTCGGCTGGTTGAAAACCATGCCTCGGCTCGCACGGGTGGCGGCTATGGGCGCTCACGTGTGTACGAAGTGACCGACGAAGGCAAAAAAGCGAAGCACCCACGGGGGCTAACAATTATGCAACGACGAGGTAAGCAGTGTATGCTATGCCAACAGCGGCTAAAAACAATGGCGGTCGCTACAATTATGCAACGACGAGGTAAGCAGTGTGTGCCATTGCCAACTGCGGCTTAAAAAGTTGTTTTGTAAAATAAAAAATTAATGCCTCTGTATAAATGAGGGTACTGAAAAAGTGCACAAAATTAAAATGAGATTTTTTAGGCTTAAAATAGGTTTTAAGAATCGTCTGTATAAAAATGCTATCCATCTCCTACCCGAATGTGCCCAAAAAAAAGAGGCTGCTTTCTTTAATGAAAACAGCCTCTTTTTAAAAACGACTTCTCGTTTAGTACCCTCCTTACTAGTCAGGGTTTAAATATTTTTTTAAATTATTCAGTAATGATTTCTTGCTCGGGTTCTTCCACATATTCTTGAATAGAGGAAACTACCCTACCAGCACCAATGTATTTTTTACTATAATAAGATTCATCCAAATTATTAATGGTAACCCCTTTGCTACTGCTTGAGTGTGTAAAAAAACCATCTCCTAAATATATACCTACATGGCTCACCCCACCACGAGTGTTAAAGAAAACAAGATCACCTTCTTGTAAATCCATTCTATTTACACGTGCACTTACTCTATACTGCTCCCTTGCTGTACGAGGCACATTTAAGCCATAAACTTCATTCAATAGTTTGCCAGTATAGCTACTGCAATCTATTCCACGCCTAGTTGTACCACCGTAACGGTACCTTGTAGCCCACCAGTCATCTATAAAATTATATAAGTTTAAGTTATTAACAAATTCAACATCTCTGTTTAAAATTTGAGCATACTTAAATTGTATAGAAGTACACAATTCTGTTTCTACAGGTATATCATTCTTTGTAGAAATGGAAGTTTTATTAACTTTTATAGTTTTTTTGGGTGCTATGTAGTTTGTACCAATACTGGCATCTTCGGGTAGCAGGTTCACAGCTGCTATAAACTTCAGCTTAGGCTGGGCTTTTGTGGTAATTGGAGTAACTGTAAAAACGCTTAGCGCAACAGCAACAAACAATAAGTTTTTCATACGTAAAATTTTGGTTTACACGTATAAGACTCAATCTTTTGTTCTTTTTGCTTCTTAAATTCTTTGCTTTTCTTGTGGTTTTTTCCTTTCTATAAGTCTGTCCTACAACTAATTATAAAATATTTTTAATCTCTATTTTTACAAAAGTACTTAAAAAAGCCCGTTTTTACAAGCTTTTTAGGTTTTGTACTTGTTAAAATTATGCCAAGGCAGTAATTATAAGTTACTTTACTTTATCTTTTCCAAAAGTAACTTTGCTTAGCAATTTTGCTTTATTGTATAAAAAATAAATGTAAATACCATCTTTTGAAAAACGATACTTATCATTTTCTTCGCTATCTGTTTCTTTGTAATCTTTTAATTTTGTGCGTATTTCTTCAATGGCTGTTTTTCTTGTAAAATCCATTTTCTCAATGGTCAATTTACCTTCGTAAAAATCTTTAGGATTGCTTTTACTAGCTTCGGTAGCATCTAAAAACAATTGAAACTCTCCTACCAAGCCAGTGGGCACTTTTGCAACTGCTGTTTCAAATAAAACAATACCTAAATTATCATAACTATGAATTTTATTAGAAGTACCATCTTTTTTTCTACTATTGGTATCTATCGATGCAGTAAAAGTAGTCAACTTCCATTCTTTACTTACATCTTTCTTATTTAGCTTTACTTTGCCACCCTTTACCAAAACTACCATTTTAGACGATGGATATTGAGCAAAAGATAGAGTTGCAATGCAGAATGTAAACAAAGTAAAGAGCAATATTTTTTTCATTTTTATATATTATATTTTTTTTAGGGCTATCTTCTAACCGCACAACAGGTTATAATATTTTATTATAAGACGCCAAATTAAAGAAATTATTGTGCTAAAGCTGTAGTACTAACTATTTATTTTGGAAAATTAGAAGTTTGTTTGTGGAAAAACGACTAATA
This sequence comes from Ferruginibacter sp., assembly GCA_043770525.1. Classification (GTDB taxonomy): domain Bacteria; phylum Bacteroidota; class Bacteroidia; order Chitinophagales; family Chitinophagaceae; genus Ferruginibacter. The sequence continues at coordinate 342 of JAYVID010000183.1, read as the reverse complement.
AAGTCAGAATTGTAAAGACGATATTTGTTTTTTAAAGTTGAAAGTTCAAGGTTCAAAATTCAAGGTTTATAAAGATTAAACTTTTTCAAAAACAGGCTACCTTAAAAGTGTCAAAAGTTTCTGAGAAAAAGTTAAGAATTGTTGAATATTATTTAAGGGTTGAAAGTTAAATTGAACTTTCAATCCAGAGCCTTGAACTGTCAACTTTCAACTTTGAACCTTGAACTTTACACCCTTATGAACTTTTCTCACTTACACGTACACACACAATTTTCTTTGCTAGATGGTGCAGCGTCTATTCAAAATTTATATAAAAAAGCTATAGATGATAAAATGCCTGCT